>JAZUCR010000331.1:0-2759 GCA_045639225.1 Victivallales bacterium | reverse complement strand
TCCAGGTCCGGACCGTTCCGGCTGGCGTATCGCCGATGGTTATCACCGCCGTTCCGTCCGCTGCTTTCCGCTGGGTGATTTTCGTCAGCGAGTATTTTCCCTGCTGATAGTCGAACGTGACGCCGTCGTCTTCATACAGTTCGAATTCCGTCGGCTGTTCTGACGGGAACACGTAAAGTTCCATTTCGTCCAGCGGACGTTCGCCGCGGTACTGCATCAGCGGTCCGAACGGGATCAGCGCCCCTTCCCGGACAAAAAGACTGCCGCCTCGGTCGTCCGGCCATTCGTAAACCAGAGACTGATTGCCGGTGAGGATTCGACCGGTCCAGAAATCCTTCCACGAACCGGCAGGCAGATAGAGTTCTTTTTTGTAAACGGAAACCAGCAGATCGCGTCCGAGCAGATATTCATGAAGGACCGTCCGGCAGGCTGGATCATTCTGGAACTCGATATGCAGCGGGAGCATGAGCGGCACGGAAGTGACCGTGGCATAACGCGCCCAGGAATAAATGTACGGGATCAGCCGGGCGCGCAGACGGCTGTAATACCGGTGAGCGGCAAGCACTTTGCCGCCCTGCACCCACGGCATCCGGAAATAACTCCAGCTGTTGATCTGGCTCCACGGCTGCAGATAACCGAAGTGTACTCCTTCCATCTCGATGGCGCACATATCATTGGTTGCCCAGCTGTGGCCGACTGAGGCGGTATTGAGCATGGCTGCGAGGGTATCCACGCGGCCGCCGGTGTCGCCGGTCCAAGTCCCGCACCAGGCCTGGAAACCGGCCCAGCCCGCAACCGTGAACACGACCGGCCGCCGGTTGGTGTATTGTGCAAATCCTTCCCACATCTGACGGGAATAGAACAGCGGATACAGATTGTGCATTTCATCATCCGTCATACCGTTGCCGAACAGCCGGTCCGGATGCGTCTGAACCTGGGCGCTGCCGTCCTGCTTGAAACAGTCCGCGCCCCAGTCGACGAATTTTTTCAGATGCTCGAACCATGGTTCGTCTTTTTTGGTAATATGATCCATATAAACCGGCGAGGCGAAATGCGGATCGATCATCATATCCTTGTGCGGCTGCCGGACCTGTTTTTTCGACTTGGGTTCCGGCAGTTTTCCGCCGTTGATCCGGCGTTCTTCCTCATAGGAAAGATCGTAATTCTGACAGAGCCACAGTTCCAGATGGAACCCCATCCGCTTGAGTGCCTGGATGAAAGTATCGCAGGAAGGCCGCTGCCAGGACGGCAGCGGAAAACGCTGCGGATGCCATTTTTTCTCCGTGCTGAAATCGTAATTTTTCTCCATCCAGCCGGGTTCCAGGCCGATCAGGTCGCAGGGGATCCCTTCACGACGGAAATTGACCGCATCGTTGACCGCCTCGACATCATTGGCGACATCCCGGCAGATATACCACAAACCGAACGCCCATTCCGGCGGCAGTTTCGGTTTGCCGGTCAAATCGGTATAAAGACCGATCAGTTCCTTGAAGGTCGGAGCTGCAAAAACGTAGAAATCCAGCACGCCGCGTTCGTCATCCCAGCTGAATTGGTCCGGCTTGGTGCAGCACAGATCGAATTCGACCAGATGCGTCGTATTGACCAGGATCCCATACCCGCAAGTCGACATGAAGAACGGCACGGGAATATAGGAGGTGACGTTGCACACCCAGCAGACGGCTTTGGTGCCGCGGTGGAAGAGCCGTTCCCGGGTCTGGTCGCCGAATCCGATCCAGTCTTCGTCGGGCTGTGCCTGGAATACCGGCATGGCTTTTTTCTCGGCCAGTTCCAGTCCGTTCATGGCAAAGAGTTTTTCGCCGTCGGCCCGTTCCGCAGAAATCAGTCCGTCGCGGGTCACATCGAGCGTCAGGCAGGGGGATTGCAACCGGATTCCGAGTTCGGTTTTATCCTGTTTCACATCGACTACTTCACTGGGTTCCTGAATGAACTGATAGTGGTTGAGCGGACTCTCTTTCGGTTCCATGAATTCCGGAACGCATTGGATCCGTGCCATACGGGCGGTAAGGAAAGAAACCTTCAGTTTCCTGCCGTTTTCGATCTGCTGATAAGTAAGCATAAAAATTCCTTTGCTAAAAGTTTCCGGAATGTGAAAGGATCCCGGTTCTTCATTCACCAGGACCGCAGTCACGCTGCCGACGGACTCGGACTATTTCAATGTAAATATACGCGCCGATGTCTTTTTTTCAAGTATGAAACCTGAGAACATTTCAAAAAACAGTATTTGCAGGCATGGCATTTTTGGAAAAACGGTTTCGAAGGATAGTCTTCGGGTAAGGTGCTAAGCCGTCTGTCGTCGCCTTGCTTCACTGCGGCAGGAAGGTCTGGATGGAGTGAATTTCGCCGAACAGCCCGAACCCGAACGGCAATATCCTCATTCCTCATTCCTCTTTCCTCATTCCTCATTCCTCATTCATCTTTCCTCATTCCTCATTCATCTTTCATCTTGAGTCTTGAGTCTTTCTGCTTACCTAAGATTTACTCGACAAAAATTTTCCCGGCCTTGACATTCCGGATCGTCGGATTATATTACTGGTACGGACCAGTATATATAACGAAAAATGAGCTTAAAAAAGGAATTTTTCCGAAAATAACATCTACTGGTATGGACAACCGTACCAGTACGGATCATTTCCGAAAAAACGGTCAGAATCGGGGAAAGACAAAAATACAGAAATCGGAACAGATAAGACAGACGATGATACTATAAAAAACAAAGACAGGCAGCTATATTATGAAAA
>JAZUCR010000330.1:0-3913 GCA_045639225.1 Victivallales bacterium | reverse complement strand
GCAGACCGGGGATCTGTTCCGGTTCCATCAGGTAGAACCAGCCTTCGACCGCCTTGACCGCACGCTTCAGGGATGCGGAGGCATCTTCCGGCAGCGCGAAATCGGAATCGTAAGATACTTTCAGCATATCGCCGGCGGCGGCTTCACCATCCACATTGAGGAACTCGGCATACAGTTTTTTGAGGTTTTCCAGTTCGGCTGCAAGCCGTTCATCCAGCGTTTCTTTCTGTTCGACTTTGATTTCGAGTCCCTTGTATTCGGGCAGATCGAATTTGGGCGCAACTTCGAGTTCCAGAGAGAATGCGTATTCCTTGCCGGTTTCCGGCTGGGCTTCCGCTTTCATCTGGCCGAAGGACACGATATCCAGTTCCTTGTTTTCCGTCAGTTTCTGGAACGCAGCCTGCTGCAGCACCTTGGCAACATCGTCGAGAATGTAGTTTTTATACTTGCTCAGGATCAGCGAAGCCGGAGCTTTGCCTTTCCGGAAGCCCGGCAGCTGGGCATATTTCCCGGCTTCCTTCACGGCATCCTTGAACGCCGCATCCACCTGTTCCGCCGAATATTTGGCATCCATCTGACGGGTGCAGGCATCCGTTTCCTTCAGCTCAATCTGTACGTTTTCGAGCAGTGCATCAATAGCCATGGTCTTTCTCCTGTTTTTTAACTATGGTTCTTTATTGATTTTTCAAAATCACTTTCAAAGTCTATTAATATAACGCCGGTTCGTGTTTTTTTCCACATCAAAACAGCCGATTTTCGAAAAAAACTTTCCCGCAAGGCCGTAAAAACGGCAAAAAAAGGGCCGAAAAGACAGTGTCCGCCGAAGAAGAAACCGAATGGATGTCAGCGTTCGGCGTGGATCGGACGGCCGTTCCGCACCATGTCCAGCCGGCCGTGAAAGTCAAAACTCTCATCCGGTTCGACTGCGTATTGCTTCCAACCCGGTTCCAGATTTTTCACCCCGAAGACATAACGCACGATGAAATGGGCAGGATAACAGCCCCAGGGATGCGCCAGACTCATCCGCTTTTCCGGTTCATACCAGTATTCCGAAGTCACGGTCAACCCCGCCCGGACCATATCCATCCAGCGCGACTCGTCCCCGGCCAGCAGCCGGAACGCTTCTTTGCCGTGCCCGTAACGGAACAGCGTATCCAGATAGAAATATCCGGTATACAGCCCGCAGCTCATCCCGCTTTTCACCAGAAAATCCATGATCCCCGGGATCTGGTCCTCCGGCGCCAGACCGCACCAGACCGCCCACAGACTCGAATGCATCGAACAGCTGCCGGACTGCGGATGATCCTTGTACAATCCCCGTTCGGAGTCGAAACATTTCCGGTTGATGGTCTCGCACATCCGCCGGCTTTCCTGCTGCAGTTCTGCCGCCGTGTCCGGACGGGCGATGGCGCCCGCCAGTTCGCCGAGCACGCGCAGGACTTTGCAGAGCAGCGCATTCGGGACCGTCAGATATTCGCGGTTCCCGCAGTCGTAATATTTCAGATATTCCGGCGGCCAGTCGATGACTGTTTCCAGCGGGAACGTCCGGACCATCCCGTCCCGAATCAGCTCCCGCCGGCCCGAATAGGCCAGCAGCGGGTCGAAATGTTCCGCAATGAATTCCCGGTCGCCTGTCTCCTGATAATATTCGTAAAACAGCATCGCCATCAGCAGCGACCACTCGCACGGCCAGGTCGGATGGTTCAGCTGATAGCTCAGATGACGCCGCACGATCCGCATATCGCGGTTGAAGACATAATAGGAAAACAGATTCAGAAACGAATCCGCTTCGTAGGCCAGCCGTTCCCGGGTGAAACAGTCGGTGAACATATCGCAGGCGGTGTTGCGGACCGAAGACCGGCACAGTTCCCAGATCCGGCGCACATTCTCATGACCGGTCGATAACGCGGCATTTTCCGCAAAAGGCGCACGAATGCACCGGACGCCGATATCTTCCCTGCAAAGTGTCCCGGCATACCCTTTCAGTTCGGCATAGCGGAACATCCGCACCCCGAAATGACCGAGAGTCTGCCGTCCTGCCCGGAAGGTCCACAGTTCCTGATAACAGACGCCCGCCCGGGCCTGGAAACGCACCTGATCCGGAGTCAGGAGTTCTTCGCCGAGACGGACCTCCACCTCGCCGCCGTTATCCGGGCCGCGCAGAACCAGGGAACCGATCCGTTCTTCGCCGAAATCGATGATCCAGCGGCCGTCCGCAGTCTGCCGCAGTCCGGCCGGTTCGAAATAATTCTCTTCATAAGGATACTCGCTGTCCCGGACCGGGAGGTCGAATTCGCGGACCATCGGCCGGAGCCAGTTCGAATCGTCGAAATCCAGTTCGCGCCAGCGGTCCGGATACCGCGTCCCGTCCAGATTTTCGAAGAATTCCCCCGGTCCGATATCTCCCTTGAAATAACCGTAGATTTCCGGCTGTTTCCAGCAGACCGGCGAATAGAAAGCATCGGCGGGGAAAAGTTTCAGCGAAGGATTGTCGACCGGCAGTTCGATGCTGATACCGTGCCGTTCTCCCCGGCAGGCGACCGCCAGGGTATGATGCCCGGCCGCGAGTTCCCCCAGATCGAAGGTATGACGGATGCAGACTCCGGTTTCAATGGCGCGGAGCGGACCGCATCCGACATAACGTCCGTCGATCCAGACTTTGAATTTGATGAAACTGCCGCCCATCAGCCAATTGCCGTCGTGTCCGTCCTTGCGGAGCCGCTGACAGCAGGCTTTCTGATAGGTATGGGGTTCGCCCGTGATCCCGGCTGCGATCCGCCGAGGTTCGGCCAGTTCGAACGTCAGACGGAGAAATCCGTTTCCCGTCACCTCGATCCAGTTCTGTTTCATGATGCGCGGTTACTTTCCTTCGGTAAACTCGTAGATCCGGCTGTCCAGCGGCATGAACACATCATGGAACGAACCGTTCTTCTGCCGGAACACACGGTTTTCAAAGAGGACGCGGATCTTTTCCGAACAGCGCCCTTTGATTCGGATCTCCGCCTTGCAGGGCAGATAAGACGCATTCTGCACAATGGCATAGACCCGTCCGTCGCGGCGGATGATCCGGGATTTCAGCGGCTCCGGAAGTTCCAGATATCCGGAGATATCGTCCTGGGTCAGCACGAAAGTCAGCGCTGCGGCCTGCCGGTAAAGTTCGACCGCCATGGCAAAAATACCGGGAAATCGGGAAGCCTTGGCGGCGCCGCACTGATAGAAGCCGAGTCCCTGGATCCCGTGACGAAACGCCGCCCAGTGGGCGTAACGCAGAGCTGCCGGACCCGGAATGAATTTGGCAGGATCATTCACGCTGCCGTCATAATCGAATCCCTGATTCAGCTGCCAGACCGGCTTGCCGCCAGCATTCTTCTTCGCCATCGGGAAGATCCGGTCCACCGTCAGCACATTTTCACGCGGGTAAACATCGATCATCAGATAATCGCCCAGCTGCGCCATGTCCGAATAGCGGTTTTTCGAGGTGCAGCAGACCCCGGCGATACCGCTGTCGAGCGAATGCCTGCGGTAACCATCCAGATGCTTGCGGATCGTCTCATCCGGCAGATACGCGTCCGGTTCATCCATCCACATGCCGAGCCGGGCAGGATGCGATTTCAGCGGCGAATTCATATAGCGCGCCACATCCAGGAACGGATCCGAACCCTTCGGGGTGTAATATCCGCGGTAAACACAGCCGCTGTCCAGGGTTTTCATGTTTCTGCTCAGCAGCAGGTTCAGACTTTTTTCCGGTATCAGGATCTGCGGCAGAGTGGCATTGAACCCCTGCCCTTCCACCGGGAGCTTGCCCGGCGGATAAATGATCAGCGGCAGATATTTCCGTCCGTTGAACACCATGTAGCCGTTCTTGTCGAACGAAATGGTTTTCCGCATCGGCATGCCGAGCATGAATCCCCAG
>JAZUCR010000329.1:0-8841 GCA_045639225.1 Victivallales bacterium | reverse complement strand
CTTTACCGTCTGTGGTTCAGTCTGAAGCCGATGATGGGGATAACCTGGTGGAATGTGGTGGATGACTGTGGTGCTCCTGGCGAACCCTCGGTTTCGGGTCTGTTCTCCAGACAGATGGAACCCAAACCGGTTTATCATGTTCTGAATGACTTGATCAATCATCAATGGAAAACCCGGACGGCAGTGAAAGCCGGGAAAGATGGTTCGGTCGAGTTCCGCGGATTCCGCGGAAGTTACCGTCTGACTTGGGAAAACCGCAGCGGCAAGGAAGAAACAGTCGAAATCGTTCTTCATTGAAATAGAAAACCAAAAAAAAGAAAGGATCGGTATGAAAAAATCAAAACAAAAAGAACTGAAAAGCAGTTGGCCATTTACACTGATTGAGCTCCTGGTTGTGATTGCGATCATCGCGATTCTGGCGGCCATGCTGCTGCCGGCACTGAACGCGGCAAGGAATCGGGCCCAGGCAATCAGCTGCACAGGTGCCACGAAACAGCTTCTCACGGCGACCCACCTTTACCGGAATGATTTCAATTACATGGTCGCGACCACAGTTTACGTCAACGGCAGCGTGACCAAATGGGTCTACCTGCTGGCAAATCTGAAATACATCCCGAAAGTGACCCGTTCCATTCTGGTTTGTCCGTCCGTATTCAGCAAAAAAGCGCCGGAAACCACCTCCTTTGATTATTCGGCTGCGCTGAACGCATTTTTCGGAGATGCCTCTTACAAAGACACCTATTTCAGAAAAGAATCCATCATCCTTCATCCGACCACCATGTTCACCCTGACTCTGGACAACGCTTCGTATTACCCGATGCGCAGGCCGCGGCAGGGCGGATATCTCTATGCCCAGGCAACCTGCAATGCGAACTGGCCGACCAACCAGTACATGCTGTCATTCTGGGGTGTTCACAACAAATATGGAAATGCCGCCTATTATGACGGCCATGTCGAATCCAGGTCGGAACAGCAGATGTATCCGGGATCGGCTTTCGGCAACAATTGACAGGAGAGTTTCGAAATGCGCTGCAAACAACTTCTGACCGTAATTGCCGCGGCTTTCTGCTGTGCGGTATCCGCGGGCTCCATGATCGATAACGGTAATTTCTCGGCGGAAAATCCTCATGCCGGAAAAGAATTCGGTGCGAAACTGAAAGGTGCGAACTGGCAATACAGTTTGCCTTTGAGGTTTCCTGCCCGCTGGCGTTTGAATTTCAACCGGAAGGACGGGGTGATCCGTTATCCCGATCCCGGTCCGGCCGGAAAGGGAAGTGCGTTCACCATTTTGGGAACCGTCATGAGCGGAAAGATCGTTTCGGTCCGGTATCCGAAAAGCCAAGTAACGGTATCGCTGTTTTCCAAAAGCAGTGAAGCGGGAATCCTTTCCGTTTACATGTATGGAAACAAAAGCGCATTTCTCGGGGAACTCCGCACAAAAATCGCCCCGTCGGAAAAATGGACCGAAAGCAAATACCGGATCGAAGTTCCCGAAAACAGCCGCAAACAGAAAGTGCGGACTCTGATTCTGGCATTCTCATCGGGACCGAAGCAGCCGCTTACGCTGGCGAATGTCCGGGCCGATCTGACATCTCCGGAAGAACCTGCCGCGCCGCCTCCTGCGGTGAAAGTCAAACGGTCCGGGGAATGTATCGATTTCGAAGGCGGGCGGATCCTCAACAAACAGAGCCGGACATTCAAATTCCGGCAGGCGGACAACGATACGCGGCAGATCCGTTTTTCCCTCGATGCCAGGATCGACTGGTCCAGTCTGGGCGGGTATGCGCCGGCCATGCAGATCACCGTCAACGGCGGCAAACTGCCCGGACGGCGACTGCTGAATAAACCGCTGCGTTTCCGGAACCGGTCCGGAGGCGGGAGTTTCTGGACCAATCCCGAAGGCAGTTCCTGCGTTTTGATGTATTCGCCCGATTTTTCCGATGCGATCAAGACCAATGTCAACTACATTTACGGACTTTATGAAAAGAACCAGGAACCATACCGCTTTGTCTTCGATCTGACCGGACTGACCCGGCATGTCGGTGAAAATGAGATCACGGTCACCGCCACCTGGCAGCCGATCGTGATCCGGAATGTCTATGTGGAATTCGACCGGACGTTCCAGCCGCGGATCAATGATACGGAGGAAAAGGTTTCCGCCATACCGACGGGTCCGCTCCCGGATCTGAGGGGCCGGAGACTGAAGCCTGCGGCATTGGACATCACCGCGGCTCCCGGTCAATCCTTTGTAATGAAGACTGATTCCGGTGATTTCCAGGTTTCTACCCGGCTTTCAATGCCGGATGGAAAATGGCTGACCGTTCCCGACAATTCCGGGACAACAGAAAAACAGGTCTGGAAAACGCCGGATTATGTCATGACCCGGACCATTCGGAAAAAGGCCCATCGTCTGTTGGTCACCGACCGGTTCACCAATCTGCAGAACCGTCCGGTCGGCGTGATCCTGGAAAATACCGTACGGCTTCCAGCCAAATCGAACCGGACAACCGTAGGCGGGCGGGAACTGATGCTGTCCGAATTCAGCATCGGCGGCGGCAATCCTTCATTTATGGCGGAAATCGGGAAAAGCTGTTTCGCCATCGTGCTGGAAGACGATATCCTCCGCAGTCAGGCGCGGGGAAGATTTACGGACAGAACCCTGACTTTTCTGGACCGCCGGCTGGCCATTCCGGCCAAAGGTTCGCATACGCTGGAATGGAGCCTGTATTACAACGGCCAGGCGAATTATTACGATATGATCAACGAGATCCGCCGGGACTGGGGAGTCAATTTCACGCTGTCCGGACCGTTTTCATTCCCCTACGGCGGCGGCACGGGCGGAATTCCTTTCAACTACTGGATCAGAAAAGAAATCACAGCCGACCGCGTAAAAGAGTTTCTCGACCGGCGTAAAGCCAAAACCATCATCACCCATGTACCGGGAAATTACAGTGTTCCCCCAAACAAGTCAACCCGCGAAAAACCGTATCTGGGTCATGGCACGGCATTGCAGGACCGCTGGTTCAAATCCTGGCGCGACCAGACACGGGCCATGATCGGGGCTTTGCACAAATATGCCCCGGATGTCCAGGTTTACTGCTATCTGCATAAAAATATCTGCACGGAGCAGAACAACCGGGAGAAATACAAGGATTCCGGAGTTCTCCCTGGTGGGACTTACGATAAACTTTCCCGCGGCGTCAGTGCCTACTATGTTCCCACTGCCAATAACTCCTACGGGAAAAAACTGGCCGAAACCTACCGTTACATTCTGGACAATCTCGGGGGAAACATCTATATGGATGAAATTTGCCTGGGCGTCACGGAAACGGGAAAATATCCGGAGTGGGATCAATGCACAGGCCGGATAGACCCAAAGACTCATCGGCTGATCGAAACGATTTCCAAACCGAACCTGCTGGAACGGCCATGGATGGAACAGATGATGGCGGAATTGAAAAAACGGGGCCGGCACCTTATCGGCAACGCCCCGCCGGTAACGGCCGCATTGCGGGATTTCAAAACCGTTTTCTTTATCGAAGAATGCATGGGTGAAGGCGGCATGTATTCCATGCATCTTTCCACCCCGCTGGGGTTCTGCTACCGGCTGGGAACTCCCGGTTACATGCATTTCAAAAACTGTCTGCGGAACGGAATTGTCTGTTACCAATATTCCGGAGAATGGAATGCGCTCTGTTTTCCGCTGACGCCACGTGAAATCCGTCCCGGTTATGTAATCGCCGATGAACGGATCATCACCGGCTGTTCCGGGACGTTCGGCTGGCACGAAGGCAGTGATGCCGAGATTTTCGTTTACGACGGTCAGGGCAAACCGGCTTCCGCTGCCATGGTGACGAAACGTCAGGAGGACGGCAAATTCCTGTTCGATGTCCGAATTCCCAGCGACCATCTGGCCATTCTGGTCAGAAAAAGCAAATAAAAGGCTGATTTTGATTTATGTACCACCCGAAATATTCGATGTTTTTCGATATGCACACGATGCAGGCGTGTCCGGATGTCGGACATGCTTTCGATGCGCAGGAGTTTGCCGAACAGCTGAAAAATACCGGCGTGGATCTGGTCGGATTTCATGCCAAATGCAATCAGGGATTCTGTTATTTCGATACGAAAACCGGCATTCGACACCCCAGTCTGCCCCAGGGGAAAGACCTGTTCGGGGAGGTCGTTTCCGCCTGCAACCGGCAGGGGATCCAGGTTTCCGCTTATTTCAACTGCGGACTTTCCAACGAGGATGCGATCCGTCATCCGGAATGGTCGCGGATCGGCATTGACGGCAAAGCGCTTCATCCTGAGATCTACGACATCGGCTGGGTCACGCCCTACATGCGCACCATGTGCATGAATTCCCCCTGGCGCGACCATCTGCTGGGACTGATCCGCGAGGTTCTCGAACGTTATCCCGTGGCCGGTTTCCTGTTCGACAGCTTCAACGTGTTCCCGTGTGTCTGTCCCGTGTGCACTGCGATGATGCGGGAGCAGGGGCTGGATCCGAACTGCGAGGCCGATGTGATGAAGTTCGCACGCCAGACCACGCTCCGGATGGCGACTGACATTTCCGAACTGGTTCAGCCGAAGAAAAACGGTCTGCTGACCTATTTCCTCGGCATCTCCGCCAAGAACAATGCCCGGCTCGGTTCGTATCTGGAATGCGAATGTCTGCCGACCAATCCCGGCTGGGGGTATGACTATCTGCCGCTGACTTCCCGGTATTTCCGCACTCTGACCGACGGCCCCGTGCTCAATATGACCGGCCGGTTCAATACCTGGGGCGACTTCGGCAGTCTGCGCCCCCAGGCGGCGGTCGAATATGACCTGTTTTTCGGTCTGGCCAACGGCATGCGTCCGAACATCGGGGATCATCTGCATCCGCGCGGCGACTTGAATCAATGCGTTTTCGATCGGATCGGGAATATCTACCATAAGATCAAACCGTTCGACGAATGGTTCGTCGGCGCGGAAAATCTGGTCGATATCGGCGTGGTGTTTGATAAATCCCTGGCCAAAACCCCCGCCTTGGTCGGCGTCACCAGGATGCTTTCCGAGCTCAAAATGCAGTTTGATTTCATCGACCGGGACAGCAGCTGGAGCAAGTATGACCTGATCCTCCTGCCCGATGACATCCTGCTGGATGATGAACTGGCGGCAAAAGTCGAAAAACATCTGAAAACCGGGAAAAAGATTCTGGCCACCGGAAAATCCGGTCTGGATCCCGAGGGGAAAGCATTCCGTTTTGGCAGGGACTGGGGCGCGGAATTTCTCGGCGAATGCGACTATGACCCCGCTTATTTCCGGCTGACCGGCGATCATGCGGACGAAGTCCCGGCCCTGCCGCTGGCAACTTATACCAAAGGCTTGCGTGTGCGTGCACTGGATCCGGAAACCGTTGCCGGCAAGGTCGTCGCTCCTTATTACAACCGACATTGGGACGGCATGTATTCCTATTACTATACGCCGCCGGACCGGCTCACCGATCTGCCGTTCCTGATCCTGAACGGGCAGTGTGCCTATTGCAGTTTTCCGCTCTGCGGCAGTTATTATGAACATGCTTCGCCGGACCTCCGGAAAGTGCTGGAGATCATGCTTAACCATGTTCTGCCGGAACCCCTGCTGAAAACCGGAAAGAGTCTGCCTTCGTTCGCCCGCGCTTTCGTGACCCGGAAAGGAACGCAGCGGATCGTGCATCTGCTGAATTACGTGCCGGAACTGCGCGGCAAAACCCTGCTGGTCGAGGAGGCGATCCCCGCCCGGAACGTCGAGGTTTCCTTGCGTCTTGACGGTGCTTCGGTGAAGAAAGTTTATCTGGCGCCCGACCGGGAGGAACTTCCGTTCGAGCCTGCGGAAGATTATGTCCGGTTCACCGTCCCGGAAATGAGCGGCTACTGCATGATTGTGGTGGAAACCGACTGAAGACGCTGATTTGCAGACCTGGGTACAGCTGTTCGCCGGAATCGGGCCAATGCCGCCTGCTTTTATCATCTTTCTATCTTTTGCCGTTCCCTGCTTGCATTTGCGGCAATTTTATGGTATGTTATATACCATATTTCGAAATTGGGAATTTTATGACGGAAAGGAGCAAATATGATTCCGTTCATCGATTTGAAAAAACAGTACCGGCGGATCGAAAGCCTGGTGGACCAAGCCATTAAAAACGTGTTGGAACACGGACAGTATATTCTGGGCCCGGAAGTCGCGGAACTCGAAAAACAGCTGGCCGAACTCGCCGGAACGAAATATTGTCTGGCCTGTTCGAGCGGCACCGACGCTCTGCTGATGGCTTACATGGCGCTCGGATTCAAGGCCGGTGATGCCGTTTTCACCACTCCTTTCACCTTCTTCGCCACAGTCGAAATGATTGCCTTGACCGGTGCCACTCCCGTTTTCGTGGATGTCGATCCGGTGACTTACAATATGGATCCGGCAAAACTCCGCGATACCATTCTGAAAACCCGCGCGGCAGGCAAACTGAACTTGAAAGCCATCGTGCCGGTGGATATTTTCGGACAGAGCTGCGATTATGATGCCATCCGGGCGATCGCCGGAGAATTCGGTCTGCCGATCGTGGAAGACGGTGCTCAATCCATGGGCGCGCTTTACAAAGGCAAACGGGTTCCCTCGTTCGGCACGATCGGCTGTACCAGTTTCTTCCCTGCCAAACCGCTCGGCTGCTACGGCGACGGCGGCGCGGTGTTCACCGACGACAAAGCGCTTTATAACCGCATGTTCTCCATCCTGGTGCACGGACGCGGCGGCGATAAATACGACAATGTGCTGATCGGGCTGAATGCTCGTCTGGATACCATTCAGGCGGCGGTCCTGCTGCAGAAACTCACACTGTTCAAGGAAGAGATCGAACTGCGTCAGACCGTGGCGGCGAACTACGCCAAAGCCCTGTCGGGTCTGGTCCAGGTGCCGACCGTGGCGAAAGACTGCGTTTCCGTCTGGGCGCAGTATTGTCCGCGTTCCAGGGATTTCGCGAAGATCCAGGCCGCGCTGAAAGAGGCCGGCATTCCGTCCGCCCGCTATTATCCGATCCCGATGCACCTGCTCAAGGCCATGGCGTATCTCGGTTACAAGAAAGGCGACATGCCGGTGGCGGAAGCCATTGCCGAAGATATTTTCGCGTTGCCGATGCATCCGTATCTGGACGCGGAAACCATTGAAACGATCGGGAAAACCGTGCGTGCCGCGCTTTGACCCGGCATTCCCCGCAGCGGAGGTGAGAAGATGTTTGGATTTTACAGAATTGCAGCCTGCGTGCCGGTGGTCCGGGTGGCCGATCCGGCATTCAATGCGGAACAGATCCTGAACGTGGCGAAACAGGCCGCTTCGGAACAAGCCTCCGTTCTGCTGTTTCCCGAACTGGCCGTCAGTGCCTATTCCTGCGGCGATCTGTTCCATAACGGAACGCTTTTGAACGGGGTGGAACAGGCGGTGGAACGCATCTGCAAGGAAACTGCCGGCCTGGACTCGATCCTGGCAATCGGCGCGCCGGTGCGGTATCAGAACCGGCTGTTCAACGCCGCCCTCATTCTCCAGCGCGGGAAAATCCTCGGCATCGTGCCGAAAACCCATCTGCCCAACTACCGCGAATTTTACGAGAAACGCTATTTTTCATCCGGATACGGCATCCGCAATGCCGCGGTCGATTTTGCCGGACAGTCCGGCATCCCGTTCGGGACCGGTCTGCTGTTCGATGCCGGCGGCGATCTGCGGATCGGCGCGGAGATCTGCGAAGACATGTGGAGCACGGTGCCGCCGAGTTCGCTGCAGGCGCTGGCTTCCGCCACCCTGCTGCTGAACCTTTCCGCCAGCAATGAACTGGTCGGCAAGGCCGATTACCGCCGCAGTCTGGTCCAGGGTCTGAGCGCCCGCTGTGTCGCGGTCTACGCCTATGCTTCCGCCGGGGTCCATGAGTCTACTACCGACATCGTCTGCGGCGGACACTGTCTGGTCGCCGAAAACGGCGCGGTCCTGCTGGATTCCGAACGGTTCCAGCGTGAAAACGCTTTTTATCTTGCCGACGTCGATCTGGCGCGCATCAGCGCGGCCCGGCTCGGAGACAGTCCGTATGCGGACAGCGCCGCGACCACGGTCCTGCCGGAATTCCGCATGATCGAAGCGGAAAAGACTCCGGTCCCGGCGCCTGACAAAATTCAGCGCACTTTTGACCGCAAACCTTTTGTGCCCGCGTCGGATGAACAGCGAATCGCGCGCTGCCGGGAAATCTTTGCCATCCAGACTGCCGGACTGGCCAAGCGCGTGGAACATACCCATTCGAAAAAACTGGTGATCGGCATCTCCGGCGGCCTCGACTCGACGCTCGCCCTGCTGGTGTGTGTCCGGACCATGAACCTGCTGAAAAAACCGGTTTCGGATATCATCGCAATCACCATGCCGGGCTTCGGCACTACCGACCGTACCTATAATAATGCGGTCAATCTCTGCAAAGAACTGGGCACGGAACTGCGCGAAATCAGCATTGCCGAAGCCTGCCGCGAACATTTCCGTTCCATCGGGCACGATGAAAAAGTCCATGACGTGACTTACGAAAATTCGCAGGCCCGCGAACGCACGCAGATCCTGATGGATGTGGCCAACAGCGAAAATGCGCTGGTGGTCGGCACCGGCGACCTTTCCGAGATCGCCATAAGTCGGATCGTAGCCATGTCGTTCTGTGAGCCAAGGAGTTGTTCCATGGAGTTGTCTTCCTAAGACCGCTTGGCCTCCGACTTCCCGCGAACGCACGCAGATCCTGATGGATGTGGCCAACAGCGAAAATGCGCTGGTGGTCGGCACCGGCGACCTTTCCGAGATCGCCAT
>JAZUCR010000328.1:0-7531 GCA_045639225.1 Victivallales bacterium | reverse complement strand
TTCCTTGACCGAAGTTGTCCACATGGCGGATCCGGGACCATGATTCAAAGCCAGCAGGTCTTTCCGCGGCTGGAATTCCTCCGGCGCGGCAATGGCCAGATGCACGCCAGCCAGCTTGCACGCCAGCGTCAGTGAATTCGCCATATTGCTTGCTCCGTCGCCCAGATACGCCAGCTTCAGACCGTCGGTCTTGCCCGCATGCTCCAGCATCGTGAAAACATCCGTCAAAGCCTGGCACGGATGGAAATCATCGGTCAGCGCATTGATGACCGGGATCCGGGCGTTCGCCGCCAGTTCTTCCACATCTTTCTGCGCAAAGGTCCGGATCACGATGCCGGCCAGATAGCGTTCCAGCACATGAGCCGTATCCGGCACCGTCTCGCCGCGTCCCATCTGCGTTTTGCTCTGATCCAGATAAAGCGTATGTCCGCCGAGTTCGTAAATCCCGACATCGAAAGAGACCCGGGTCCGGGTGGAGGATTTGGCAAAGATCGTAGCCACCGATTTTCCTTCCAGCGGACGCGGCTGATTCGGCTTGCCCCGGCCCGCTTTCAATTTTGCGGCCAGATCGAAAATCGTTTCCATGTCCTTCCGGTCGATATCCTGACAGGATAATAAATCTTTCTTCATTTCAGTATTCTCCTTTCGAGTATTCAGCCGGCAGTAACTTCAGCCAATGCCTGATCGATCAAATCGATCGCTTTTTCACAATCTTCCTGCGTCACGGTGAGCGGTGGGACCAGACGGAGCACCGTTTCACCGGCGGACAGCGCGATCATTCCTTTGGCACGCAGGGAAGCGAGGACCGATCCGGCCGGACGATCCAGCAACAAACCGATCATCAGACCCAGACCGCGCACTCCTTTCACACACGGATATTTGCCGACGAAACCCTGCAGTTTTTCCGCCAGAAACGCCGAGCGGGCGCGGACATTTTCCAGAATGTTTTCCTTGTCATAGGTATCGAGCACCGCACAGGCCGCGGCACACGCCAGCGGGGTTCCGCCGAACGTGCTCGCATGAGTTCCCGGAGTCAGGATCTTCGAATATTTTTCACTCGCGAGCAGCACGCCCATCGGAAAACCGTTCGCGACCGCTTTCGCCATCGAGAAGGCATCAGGTTTCACGCCGAAATGCTGCCAGGCGAAGAAACTGCCGGTCCGGCCCATGCCGCACTGCACTTCATCGAACAACAGCATGATGCCGTGTTCATCGCAGAGATTGCGCACCGCCTGCAGATAGCCATCCTTCGCGGGAATCACACCACCTTCACCCTGCACGGGTTCGAGCATCACCGCCGCGGTTTTCTCATTGATCGCCGCGCGGATTGCATCCACATCATTGAAATCAACGAATTTGAATCCGGGCATATCGGGCTGGAAACCTTTCCGGTATTTGGCACGTCCGGTCGCCGCCAGAGTTGCCAGCGTGCGGCCGTGGAACGAATCGTTCATCACGATGATCTCGTTGCGGCCTTTTTCATTGCCGGCTTTCCGGGCAAGTTTGATCAGACCTTCGTTGGCTTCCGCGCCGCTGTTGCAGAAGAAGCACACCCCGCCGTCGAAGCCGTGTTCGATCAGTTTTTCCGCCAGTCGCGGCTGCCATTCATTCAAAAACAGATTCGAGGTATGGACCAGTTTCCCGGCCTGTTCCTGGATCGCCTGCGTCACGGCAGGATGACAATGGCCGAGACTGCAGACTGCGATCCCGGCGGCAAAATCGAGAAATTCGCGGCCGTCGGCATCCCAAAGTCGTGTGCCTTTGCCGCGGACAAACAGCAAATCTGCCCGTGCATAGGTCTCCATCACATACTTTTCATACAAGCCGCTGATCTCTTTCAACGTCGCCATTTTCATTCCTCCGTCATAAGACTTGTTTTTGAAATGATATACTGTTGTCAGTAAAAGAAAAGGTTACTATAACATTATTTCCGGGAAATGCAAATTCGTTTCTTTAAAAAAGAGAAAGAAAAAATGATTGCAGTTCAGATCCGCCATGTATTCTTACGGTATTTTCTTCAAGAAGCTGCGGTCCGGGAAAAATCAGACATAGGAACGGGTGAAAAGGATATCCAGCCCGGGAGCATCCGGATAGACAGCCAGCTTTTCCGTCAGTTTCCGGCGGATCTCCGATTCATCGACCGTCTTCCCCCGCGGGATCAGCACATGAAATTCGAGCATGGGCCGTTCGCCGGTTTTCCGCATCCGCAAATCGAAAAATTTCAGCTGGCAATTCAGCCCGGCAACCGCTTCTTCCACGCGGCCGCGCCATTGCCGGATCTCCGGATCGGCCGCACTGCACGGATCGCAATGCAGCAGCAAGTGGACCGGCATCGTCCGGCCGATTTCCGTCTGTGCCTTTTCCAGCAGATCATGTACGGCCAGGATATCCGCGTTCAAATCGACCTCAGCATGAGCGGTAGCGAAATATTGATTCGGTCCGTAATTATGAATGATGATGTCATGGACCCCCTGGATGCCGTCACACTGCAGCAGACGGGATTTCAATTCCTCGACCATTTCCGGTTTCGGCGGTTCGCCCAGCAGCGGACTGATCGTTTCCCGCAGAATCTTCGCACCGCCGAACAACACCAGCACCGCGGCCAGGACACCCGCACAGCCGTCCACCGGAAATGAACAGAAACTGCCTGCAACCACCGCACCGAGCACCACCGCGGTTTCAATGATATCGCATAAGCTGTCGAACGCTCCGGCCACGATCGTTCCGGATTCGATTTCCCGTCCGACATGGCGGTAGAAAGCAAACAGCCACGCTTTGATAAAAAGAGAACTGCCCACCAGCACGATCAGCAGCGGACTCATCTTTACTTCGGACGGGTCGACAATCCGCTGGATGGATTCCTTCAGGAAATTCAGTCCGATGGAGATGATCACCACGGAAACCACCAGGCCGGCGATATATTCCATCCGGCCGTGTCCGAACGGATGATTGCTGTCGGCAGGCTTGCCGGCCACTTTGAATCCGAGGATCGTGACCACGGAATTACCGGAATCGGAAAGGTTGTTGACGGCATCGGCGGCAATCGCGATACTGCCGGAAAAGATCCCCGCCGCGAGTTTGATCGCGAAGAGGAGCAGATTGATGGCGATCCCGACCCAGCCGCAGAATATTCCATACTGCTGCCTCACTTCGGGCTTTTCGGTATGTTCATGGTCCGGCACAAACAGCCGGATCAGCAAAGATGTCAGCATTTCAGCACAGCCGCCTTTTTATAAAAACATCATCTTACTGGTCACCGCTTTGCCGGCAGGACCTCGAGCCAGTATTCGTCGGGTTGTATTGTCATAAGCAAAAGTTACCCATTCTGCCTTACCGTGTTGGAAGAACCTCAAGCAGGTAATTGTCTGTTTGTAAAGTGGATTTTTTATTATTTGCATATTTCTAATCATTCTAATACATATCAATCGTTGATATTTTCAATTTCAACTTTTAGCCGACATGCATCTTCCATGCAAGCAAACAATAGAGAATCGTTCCATGTCTTCTCCTACTTTGAATTCAAAGTTAGTCAGGCAACGAAAGTTGTCCACATACATTCGCTTTATCATAGACGTAATCCTTTCTTGAATATGCGGGTTGATTACTTTATCAGTGTCAATTGCTCCGCTCTGGCTATCAAATCAACACCGGATAATTTTTCATATCGTTCACTCAACGCACTTCTTAACCTAAATAGTCTCTTGTTGGCAGTATCCACAAGACTTGAGAAAGTTACCACACGTATAGTTCCTCTGTCTTCACAAACTTTGCTTCCAGTAACTTTCCCAATTTTTTCTCCTACGACAAATGCCGTTGCTTTTGCATTTTGGGGAATGCATCCTGAATTTAATAAATCTTCAACATACCCCTGGGCTTGGTCCCTCTCTTTTCTTTCCAGCGTAAAGTTGCCTCGTTTCAGTTCAATTATTAATATTTTTTCAACAGAAGAAATTTCGCTTTCAAAAGACTCTATCCCCGTGATACTATAAGTTGAGTCACCTTTTACAACAAGGTCTGGCCTTTTTTTCGCATTAACAAAGTCAGCATCCTCAACTTTGAAGATTCGTTTCGCTATTGTCTGCAGCTGTCTGTTTGATGCGTATTCAGGAGAGTCAAATTCTGGGCCAAACACCCATCTGGATTCTGTTACCAAGGGATGAAGCGTTGCGAGTTCGTCTACTTTGGGGTCAGAAGATAGTTTTTTGATGGCCTCAATTACAGAAAGCCGTTTGTCAATCTCATCAAGTACTGTTAATGCGTCTTTTACGCTCCAGTTTTCTAAAAGCTCATCCAAGGCACTAATCTCATCTGGTCGCAACTGGGATAGTTTTTGCAATAAAGCCTTGCCGCTTCTGGTTTGCTCTAGATTGATCACGGCTCCCACCGCCAATGATATGGTTTCCGGAGTCACAGATGGTTTTATCGTTACAATATGAGTGATGGCTTCATCTACCTCAAACTTACCCAACGGTGAAAGTGCGACGTATTTTTCTTTGTAATCCTTCTTGATATTGGTTTTGATCTCGGCAAGGTTTTCTTGGTTCAATTTTGAAAAAACACCTCTGATGTGATCCGCGAGCTTTACAAATACGCTATTCATTGTCTCATGGGGAATAAAACCGGACCAATCAGAAGTCACAAAATCCCCCAAATCATCGCTTTTAACAATGAATACATAGCGTTTCGCCATAGCAGTTCTCCCATCCAAGATCTGATCTTTTCCTAAAATCCAAGATGGTTCGCCGACTAAACGATTTTGTTGCCAAAAAGCAATGCCTTGATATATGCTTTTCCTGGCAGCTTTTTCGGTGTCAATGAACAGTATTTCAAGTTTGATATTGGGATCAATCGTTACTGTTGTTATTTCCGCATCCTTCGTTAGGTCTTCAATAGATATCGTGTCCTTGTTTACAAAAATTTTAAAAGTTGGATCAGTGACAAATCTTGCCGCCAACGTATTCAAAATTCTTGTGGGATCTGGGCGATTATGCTGTGCTTTGACTCGTAACTCTGTGCCATGTGATCGCAAGCTTGGTTCATCTTGGATTTGCCTAGAAAGAATCGTTAGGGGTTGCTTGTCTCCGAGAGATGATATTTCAAACGTACATGTTTTTCCCCCTTGTGTGGTAATAACAGTATAGGTGTCTCCAAAGCACAAGAGCCCATGACGCCCAATACCATTTCTTCCATATGCCAATCGTGAACGCGCTTCACCTGTTGTAGATGCCCATTTCCCCTGATGCTTTTGTCTATTGTAACTCAGGGTCATCCAATGTTCTAAAAAGTCTTTTTCAGACATTCCGCACCCGTTGTCTTTGATTATCAGTGATTCATCGCATCGTTCGGGTATTGTTATTTCAACAATGGTTGCCCCGGCATCCCATGCATTTGCCACCAATTCGGTTAACGCAATATCGGGGGAGGATGTCAATAGTTTGTGAGTGCGAGTCAAATATCCTTCCTCAAAAAGGACACCTTGCTCTAATGTACTGGTATCTTTATCATTTGCCATAGTATTGCCCATTACCGTTTCTCTGGCAGAATTTCGAGCCAGTAGTTATCCGGGTCCGTCACAAAGTATATTCCCATGGCCGGATTTTCATAGCAGATGCAGCCCATCTTTTCGTGCCGGGCATGAGCCGCTTCGTAATCATCCACCCGGAATGCCAAGTGGAATTCGTTGTCCCCGAGATCGTAAGGCTCTTTGCGGTCACGGAGCCATGTCAGTTCAAGCTGGTGGGCGCTGTTACCATCCTCAAGATAGACGATGATGAACGAGCCGTCCTTGGCGTTGATCCGCCGGACCTCTTTCATATCGAAAGCATCGGCATAGAATTTGAGACTTTTTTCAAGGTCGAGCACGTTGAAGTTATTATGGACCATTCTGAATTTCATTTGCAGGACTCCCCTGGTTATTCTTCCGGCAATATAGCATAGGATAGCCCATAAATCAAATGTGAAAAACGTAAAACCCCGTCCAGAGGCTGAGACACCATCTGAACGGGGACGTGGTTATAATCACCGCGACTACAGCCGAAGGCATTGCAGCCAAAGCTGTGGCTTATCGCTGGGGCGGCAGTTTAACCAACTTGTAACCATGCAATATTCGCGTTTTCAAATCATGATTCTTGATAAGACGGTTTATCGCTGTGCCGAAACGCTGGGACTCAGCGGGTTTGATATCGAAAATCTCCCGCAATTCCTTCGACTCCATTTCCCTCCAACGTACCGGGTCAGCATCCCAGTCGAAATGTTCCTCCAAGATATCCTGATAGGTCAGTTTCACCTGAAAATCGCGGTTGCGTTTGCAAAGCTCGGCAAGTTCTTCGTGGATAAGCTCGTAAGCCTTGTGGTTCTTGTCCCACTCATACTTTGCCTGGGCCCAAATCTGCCACACCTCCGTTTTCAGAGCATTCAGCCCAGCAAAATCGACTCTTGCTACCTTGATGACCCACCAGCGCCGATTATCACCCTCATACAGAAACGCATCGTTGTTGACAGTGGCGCAGAAGGATGTTCGGCGCGGCACCTCCACGATGGTTCTTTCATACTCTCGTCTGTAGCGGTCTGAGTTTTGTGTGATAAAGGCTTTCAAGTTTGCCTGCTGTTTCTTGGTGGTATGATCGCATTCACCGATTTCGGAAATCCATTTTGAGATCGCTTTCCGAATGGAGTCCTTACTCTCTGTGTCAATGGCAATACCCTCTTGGAACCATCCGATTTCAGGAACCAGACTGCGGAAGAAAGAAGTTTTTCCGATCCCCTCCGGGCCTTGCAGAGTCAATACACCGTTGGCATTAGTATTGCCTTCGTTATACAGCATTGCGATGCCCTGTATCAGCCATTTACGAACGAGCAGACGGGAGAAGTCATCCATCGGCGTCAGCGTGTCGCAGAGCTGGTTGAAACGGTCCTGGCCATCCCAAGTCTCTCTTTCGAGATGCTCCTTGATGGGATTGTAACTGTGGTCTCGTCCAATCTTTTGGAGATGCCGAACCACCAGCTCGTGAGTCACGTGGCTGTATCGCATATGAAGGAATGCCTGCACTTCATCGGCAACCACCTCCAAGCGGTCTTCTCCGGGATTTCTCTTAAGCCAAGAAAACCCGGATATATCGAACTCGCCATTCAGTTCGTTGTAGCGGATTTCGCCGTGGTGCTTCGAGTTTGCAATGCACTTTTCGACATGACAGTAACGAAGCATCGGTTTTTTCCCGCCGTCGTTTTCATCTCCTGCAAGGGGAATTGAAACAGATGCATGGCAGGATCCTTGGGAACGGTCTTTACCAGTATGATGGTCCGCCGGAGAAATTGGAACAGATGCATCATGCAGTGTCTGATCTTCCCATTCCTCATAGGTCAGGAATTTTTTGTTTACGATAACAGGATATTGATATCCATCTCCTCTTGTTGCCAACGGGAAGCGGCACCAACGACCCAATGATTTGCACGCCTGATCCGGGAGTAAGCCATGATCCGCGGCATATTGGTAAACCTTGGCAATGCGAATCTTGTATTCCTCCGCATTGTG
>JAZUCR010000327.1:0-4831 GCA_045639225.1 Victivallales bacterium | reverse complement strand
TCGGCGGCGGGACTCCGACCGTGCTGGACCCCGCGCTGCTGGAAGAACTGCTCCGCTCTGTAAAAGCGCTGGACACCGGCGCAGCTGAAATCTCCATAGAATGCAATCCGGAAAGTCTGACTCCCGCCAAAGCGGAAATTCTCGGGGCTTATGTCAACCGGGTCAGTCTCGGTGTGCAGAGCTTCGATCCGGTCTTGCGCCGGGCTATCGGCCGCTGCGGCGGTCCGGGCCGGATCCGTCCGCCCTTCGATCTGCTCCTGAAAAACGGCTTGGACAATCTTTCCTGCGATCTGATCTACGGTCTGCCTGGACCATCCCCCGAAGACTGGGAAAAGGATTTGACGCGCGCTCTGGAATTGCCTGTCCGGCATCTTTCCGCTTATGCGCTGACCGTGGAGGAGGGAACGCCGCTGAGCTGCCGTTTCCGGAACGATCGCGCCTGCGATATCCGCACCGCCGATATGGAAAAACGGACCCGCCGGATTTTGAAAAAAGCCGGCATGGCGCAGTATGAGATCTCCAATTACGCCCGGCCCGGTTTCGAATGTCTCCACAACCGGAATATCTGGCACGGCGAGACTTACCTGGGGCTCGGTCCGGCGGCGTGTTCCTTCGACGGGCGGGACCGTTTTACACAAGTATCGTCCATTCGGGACTGGCTGACAAGGGCACCGCCGGAGGTCGACCGCATGGCCCAGCACGCCCGCGGGGCGGAAATCCTGATGATGGGACTGCGTACCGTGCGCGGCTGGAATGAGGGTGAATTCGAACAAGCCGCAGGAATCTCCCCGGTAGCGCTGCGTCCGGCTCAAATTGCCTCTCTGCGGCGGAAAAAACTGATGAGATCCCGGCGTCTGGCTCTGACCCGGCGCGGTCTGGATTTCTGGAACGATGCGGCATTGGAGCTGTTATGAGCGAACGCGATACCTGGCTGAATATGACCCCCGAAGAACTGCTGCGCGAATGCGATCAGGAGTTCCGCAAGGCCCGCGGACACGGCGGACAGAAAGTCAACAAGACTTCCTGCGCGGTGCGGCTGACCCATCGGGCGACCGGGTTTACCGTAACGGCCGATGCCAGCCGGAGCCAGCACGAGAACCGGCTCCATGCCGTCTCCAAAATGCGGCGGCGGTTCGCGTATGAATTGCGCGCACCGATCCCGGAAGGCGTGCAATACGAACTGCGTCCGGAACCTTCCGTGCGCAATCCGGGTCGTCTGCTCTGGTCCGCCCATGTGCTGGATGTGCTCGCCGTGTGCGGTTGGGATCCGAAAACTGCCGCACCGCTGCTGGCTGCTTCTGTTTCCGCCCTGACCCGGACGCTCCATGACGATCCCGATCTGTGGCAGATTCTGAATCACCAAAGACAACTGCTGGGACTCCATCCCTGGAAAGGCAATGACTGATATGAAGATTTCGATCGAACAACTGACGGTTGAAGCCGCGGGCAAGCCCCGCAGCATTGATTTCGAACTGCATCCGATGATCGCCGCGCACTGCGGCATCCGCGAGGACGATATCATCGATTATACGATTCTGAAACGCAGCATCGATGCACGTTCGCAGCCGGATGTGAAACTGCTTTATTCCCTGATCGTGGAGCTTGACGACCATGTCAAACCGAACCGGATGATGGAAGCGGCACCCGCGCAGCTGCCGTATGAAACTCCAGTGTTCAACTGTCCCGATCCGGTGCAGAATCCGCTGATTATCGGGGCAGGGCCTGCGGGATTGTTCTGCGGACTGATCCTTGCCATGGCCGGCTGCAAACCGGTGATCCTCGACCGGGGCAGGGACGTTATGCGCCGTCAGGCCGACATCGATCATTTTTTCCAGACCCGCGAATTGAACGAGGAAAGCAATCTGCTGTTCGGGGAAGGCGGCGCCGGCACCTGGTCGGACGGCAAACTTTTCACCCGTATCCGCGATCCCCGCATCGATTTCGTGCTCCATGAGATGATCGAAGCCGGAGCCCCGGAAAATATCGGTTATTACAGTCATCCTCACATCGGATCGGACAAGCTCCCCGGCGTGATCGCCCGTCTGCGGCAGAAGATCGAAAGTCTCGGCGGCATTTTCCGCTGGGATTCCCGTGCCGAATCCCTGCTGGTCAGGAACGGTGCCTGCCGCGGGGTCGTCCTCTCCGACGGTGAAACGCTCGAAGCACCGCTCGTGGTCAGCGCCTGCGGACACAGCGCACGTGATTTCATTCTCGCTTCCATCCAAGCGGGAGCGGCGTTCCGCATGAAGGGATTCCAGATCGGCTGCCGGATCGAACATCCGCAGGATTTCATCAACTGGATGCAGTTCGGAGTGCAGGAGACCTTGCCGGCGCTCGGCAGTGCGGAATACTGCATGGTGTCGCGTCCCTCTCCGGACGGCCGCAGCGGCGGCGTCACGACCTTCTGCATGTGTCCCGGCGGGGAGATCATTCCCGCCACGCCCGTGCGGGAACGGCTCTGCACCAACGGCATGAGCAATGCCGCGCGATCCGGCAAATTCGCCAATGCCGCTTTGGTAACCACGATAGGCCCTGATGTTTTCGGTTCGCCGCAGGAAGCCTATGCGTTCCTCGATAATCTGGAACACCGCGCATTTGATCTCGGGGGAGGGGATTTCACCTGTCCCGCCCAGCGGGCGGCGGATTTCCTCCGCGGCAATGCGGGCAAGCTGCCGAAACACAACACTTGGAAATTCGGCGCGATACCCGCCCGGCTGGATTCGCTTCTGCCGAAAAATATCCGCAGCGCCCTGAGCCGGGCATTGATCCATTTCGACCATCAGGCCGAAGGATATATCCGTTACGGCACCCTGCTCGGGGTTGAAACGCGTGTCTCCAGTCCGGTCCGGTTCGAACGCGATGAAGTGACGCGGCAGAATCCGCTGAAGGATTTTTATCCGGTCGGCGAAGGCGCCGGTCTGGCCGGCGGCATCACCTCGTCGGCCATCGACGGCATCCTGACCGCCGAAAGCATCCTCAAGCGCCACGCCTGACTGCGGGACAAAGTGCTGCGAAAATGATGCTTATGGGGCTTATGCGGGAGAGCCGGACCGGGGATCTCGCGTCATGACATTTCTTCCTGCTCCGCCAACTTGAAACTTGTAACCTGAAACTTAAAACATTTTTCTTTTTCAGGCTTGATTTATACTGAGTATTCAATTACATTATTCATTATAATGAACGTCAAGGTATTGTAAAAAACGAGTTTTTTTCCGTATTAGGAAAGGGGATGAAGAATGAGCAGTTACGTTGTCAACAGTGGTCAGACGGTGAACGACATTGTCTTGTATGGGGGAGACCTGTTGGAAATTCTGGACGGTGGTTTTGCGGATGACACCACGGTCAATTCCGGTGGATATTTGAATATCTCCAACGGAGGATCGGCGACCGATGTTCTGATGAAAGCGGGCGGAACGGTCATCGCAAACAGCGGCCTGCAGTGGATCAGACATGCGGGCAGTTCGGCCGCGTCCATTTCGGAGATCCGATCCGACGGCATGATTGTCAATATTTCCGGGCTGGTGACCGACTCCAGTCAGACTTGGCATCATAGGCTGACCGTTGGCGGAACGGCGACCGACGTGGTTTTGATCGGCAGCGGCAGCGGCAATGCTTCAATGACGATCTTGAGCGGCGCGACCGCGAATGCCGCGGTCATCAACACGAACGGCACGCTTCACCTTTACGGACAGGCATCCGATACCGAGGTCCAATACGGCCAGCTGGAGATTCTGTCCGGCGGCACGGCGACGGCCACCACCGACAACGGGTATGTAACCGTCTATGACGGAGGACAGGCCGTTTCGACCACCGTCAACAGAAGAATGGAAATTCTGGACGGTGGTTTTGCGGATGACACCACGGTCAATTCCAACGGATATCTGAATATCTCCAGCGGAGGGACAGTTTGCGGACTGCATATCGCGGATGGGGGCGGTCGTTTCTGCATACGAAGGGGCCACCATCAGCTTTGATTTGACGGACCGAACTGCGGCGGGCGCGGTGCTGGTCAACAACCTCGCACTCGTTCGCGGTGTCCCGGACTATTCGATCACGGTTGCGGCGGATCAGACTGCAGGAGTGTACCGGCTGGCGGACGGGGCGGCTGGTTTTGCGCAAACCGTCACCATCTGCAATACCGATGATGACAGCGGCAGTCTTGCGGTCGGCGAAACGGTCACCTTGGGAGACTTGGACTATACACTGAATCTGGATTCCAGTCTGCTGACGTTGACCGTTTCCGACAGAACGCCGGTCAGTGGAACGGCGGGCGACCTGAATTCGGACGGACGCGCGGATATCGTGATGACGATTTCGCAGTCCGGACATGCGGCAGACGGATCGACCGGGGCATGGCTCATCCTGGAAGACCAGACGGCGGCGTGGGGCGACCTCAGCACGCGCAATCCGGGCTGGGAAATCTTCGGCACGGGCAAGACCGCGGTCGGCAAGAATACCGACGATGTGTATATCAAGAGTTCTGACAATGTGGTAGGCGCGTGGACGACCGGAGACGACGGCAAGGTCAACGGCTGGGAAACGATCGGCGAATTTGATTCCGATACGCAGATCGTCGGGCTCGGCGATTTCAACGGCAACGGACAGACCGATCTGCTCTTGCGCAACACCAACGGCGCGGTCGGCTGTTTCTTCACCAGTGACGAGAAACACGGCTGGAACTATTTCCAGAGTCTGGGCGACGAATGGAAACTTTCCGCGGTCGGCGACCTCAACGGTGACGGACGCGACGATGTGGTCCTGAAGCACGATGCCGGATTCGCGGGCAGCTGGCTGACGCAGGCCGACGGCACGATGGCATGGGCCGATCTGG
>JAZUCR010000326.1:0-3707 GCA_045639225.1 Victivallales bacterium | reverse complement strand
GGCAAGAGTTCCGTGGCCGCCTCGCTGGCGTTCCTGCTGGCGAAAGCCGGAAAGAAAGTCGGTCTGCTCGACCTGGATTTTCATGGTCCGTCCCAGCCGACGCTGTTCGGTGCCGCCCATCTGCGTCTGAGTGCCGATGAGAACGGCCTCCTGCCGCTGGAGGTCAACGGCGTCAAACTCATTTCCATCGGTCTGGTGATGGAGGATCCCGATCAGGCGGTCATCTGGCGCGGGCCCGCCAAGATCGGCGTTTTGAAACAACTGATCGAAGATGTGGTTTGGGGAGAACTGGACTATCTGATCCTCGATTTTCCGCCGGGGTCGGGTGATGAAGTATTGTCCGCGGCGCAGATGATCAAGGGCGATCGGGCTGCTGTGATCGTGACCACTCCGCAGGAAATGTCCATGGCCGACTGCCGGAAATGCATCGACTTCTGCCGGAAACTCGAAATCGGCATTGCCGGTATCGTGGAAAACATGACCGGATTCACCTGTCCGGACTGCGGACATACGCATCAGCTGTTCTCCAGCGGGGGAGGGGAAGCCCTGGCCAAACGCTACAGCGCGCCGCTGCTGGCGCAGCTGCCGATCGATCCCCGGTTCATGGCGTTCTGCGACAATGGCGACCTTGATCAGGCTCTGAAGAATGCTCCCGAGATCCGTTCCTCTATGGAAAATGTCATCAAGGCGATCCTGTAAGTTTAGGTCAGTTGATAAAATTTTCAAAAATAAATTTTTTCCGCGTTTGACAATCTCTTCTCCGGGGTGTATATTACCCATGAAATTAAAAAACATTAATCTGGAGAGGTGACATATGAGATTGAATACGGAAGTGAATCTGGCGCGACTGGCAAAGACTGCTCTGCCGAAAGAATTCGTCGAGCAGCATTGCGGTGAATGGAACCATCAGGACTGGCTTGGTTTCTGCGCACTTCTGGAGGAAAAAGGCTACACGCCGATCGATCTCGACCAGGTTGGCCTGCTGCTCGAAGCCCAGAAAACGATTTATTGGGAAAAGCACAGTTGAACTTGAATTCTGTCTCATCTCCCGTTCCAGGCGAACTTTACATCATTTCTACCCCGATTGGAAATCTAGACGATATGACCATTCGGGCAATCGAGACTCTGAAATCCTGTGATATTATTTTAGCCGAAGACACCCGGCACACCCGCATTCTGCTCCAGCATTTCGAGATCAATGTCAAAATGGCTGCTTATCATGCTTTCAACGAACACGGCAAAACCAGGGAAGTATTGGATCGTGTACTTGCCGGAGCGAAAGTCGGACTGGTGACTGATGCCGGCACTCCGTGTGTGGCCGATCCCGGTTTCCTGCTGGTCCGCGAAGCGGTCAAAGCGGGGATCGAACCGAAGATCATTCCCGGGGTTTCCGCTCTTACTTTTGCCATTGCCGCTTCCGGGCTGCCTTCCGACCGTTTTGCCTTCTACGGTTTTTTGCCGGTGAAGAGCGGCCGCCGTTCCGCCCGTATCGCCGAAATGAAAAACGAAGGGAAGAGCGTGGTGATTTTCGAATCCCCTTACCGCGTGGCGAAACTGCTGAAAGAGCTGTGTGAACAGCTTGGCGGTGAAGTCCCCTGCGCGGTTATCCGCGAAGCCACCAAAATCCACGAGGAAGTCCTCCGCGGCACCCTGGCCGAACTTTCCGCACTGGCTGAAAAACGCAGCTGGAAAGGCGAATGTGTCGTCGTGGTCCATCCGGTCAATGATGATCGAGAACTGGACGATATGACCCATTAATTAAGCCGGGTTTTTTCATAATTGCTGTCAGACTGGCCGGTTTCCGGCCAGTCTGGAGAATCCTGTTTACGAGCGCTTGTTTTCAGTTCACTTTACCGTCAGGATGGTGAATTTCATCGGGGAAAGCTCGACCGGATTTTTGCCGTTCGACGCGGTCCGTTCAGCTCCGGCGATTTCATCCTTTGCGGCGAAATCGCCTTTCTTCACCTTGCTGAAATCGATATTCCCTTTGACTGTCTCGCTGGAACAGTTTCCGATGATCGCGACAATTCCGTTTCCCGGCACCTGATAATAGGTGACCTTGAGTTCGGGATGATCCGCGACGATGTCCTGCTGCTCGAAATGACGATGGACTGTGCCTTCGTCGACTTTGAACTTTTTGAATACTTTCCAGACGATATCCATCAGCTTCTGGGTCTCGGACGTATGGAAACCGAAGACTTTCTGGTCTTCCAGCAGCAGACGGGTCAGTGCCGGAATGCGGGACTCTTTGGCTTTGCCATAGTAGAGCATGCACATGACCACATTGCTGAAAATGCGGTGATTGGAATTGGTGCGCAGATGCAGGTCGGTGACCTTTTTCGGATCGCAGTATACCTGTGCTCCCTCTTTCATGGCAATGCCGCGCATTTCTTCCCCGGTCAGCCAGTAATCACACAAGCTGTGGGCGCAGGGATTGAAACTGAACTGTCCGTGCGCACCGACCGTTCTGCCCCGGCTGTGCAGGAGGCGGACAATGCGTTTCAGATAAGACCGCAGCGCCAGCAGCGTGACGGTTTTGCCCTTGCGTCCGAACTTGTCGGTAAAGCCGCAGCCATGGAGATGGTTGTCGCAGTTATAGACGCCGCAGCAGTCGAAATAATACCCGTCGACGAATTCGAATTCCGGGATCGACAGGCTCTTTCTGGTGTTTTCCGCCAGGAAGTTGGCTTTGGACGTGTTGAGGCAGGACGGGATCGCGATGCCTTTTCCCATGCCGTACTGGTAGGAATACATCAGCCATTCATCGAAAAACCACCGGGCTTCGAGATTGCAGGAGACCAGGAAGCTGGAGGCGGAATAAGCCTGGATGCGGCGGTTTCCCCTGGCGGCTTTTCTGATCTTTTCCGGAGCGATCAGCAGATTGCCGTCGTTCTGATACATGTAATAAAGCAGAATGACGCTTTCGGGCGTCTGGGCTGTGTCGCAGTAACGCCAGGCCCGGGAGTTTTTCATCAGCGGCCGGGTCGGCGTGGCAATGAAACAGAGCCGGTAGTCGGCATCTTTCGGAATATCGACCGGCTTGGAGATGACGCGCAAGGTCGTTTCCTTGGTCTCCTTGTTCACGACGAAAGCGATGGAGGATGGGTCATACACCCAGTTTGCATCGCCAGTTTTCCCAAACCCGAATCCGCCTTTCTCCGAAGCAAAGTAGAGACATTTCACGCCGGTATACGGGCTGCTGAAAACGGAGTCTTTATCCGAGTTGACTTTCGGCGTCATGAAATGTTCGGCAAACTCTTTTTCCACCTGCCATTTGACCTGCATCGACTTGACCGGATACGGCTGTTTCAGTTTGAAATCGACCTGAACGAAACCGTCGAATTCGACCGTGGTTTCAAAATCGGCGGCGAACCCGTCGGGCGTAGACATTTCGCCATTGAATCTGACGAAGGAGCCACCCTGGGTCCGTTTGGTGATTTTTCCCGTCGGGATAATTTCCCCCTTTTCGGTGTTCAGGATCAGATGCGGAGCCTTGACCAGCATCTTTTTTCCGTTGGCGGTGACATTTTCCGGGAAGGGACCGCCTTTGAACGTATAGACGCGGTTCCATACCGAAATGCTGTCATCCTTGCCGAGAACGGGTTTGGTCCACGGTTCGGGGGTGGTATCTTCCATGCCCGCGGTACTTTCGCCCCAGGAGGTGTCCGGCTTGTCGAAACTGCGCTCGAACGAGAGCTTTTTACCGT
>JAZUCR010000325.1:0-5052 GCA_045639225.1 Victivallales bacterium | reverse complement strand
AGGATCTCCGCATCCGGATTCTGCTTCAGCACGAGCGCGGAATGTCCGCCGCAGCCGAGCGTGCCGTCGATCATGTGGAATGCACCCGAGGTCCGGCCTCCGGTCAGCAGACGCACCGTTTCCGATGCCAGCACCGGAATGTGGGTCAATTGTTGTTCACGCGTTTCCATTATGATCATCCTTTTCCGGACGGATCGGGGATCTCGTTGATCCGCTGCATCACGTCGAAATAATTATTGTCTTCAGCCTGATTGGCCGCTTCCCAGCGTTCCGGGGTCCACAGCTGGATGTGCCAGAAGGCGCCGACCAGCACGATTTTATCTTTGAAGCCGCCGTGGTCCAGCAGGGATTGGGAGATCTGGATACGGCCCTGTTTGTCGCAAATGCAATTCTGAGCTCGGGAAGCGCACAGCGCGAGGTCGCGGAGCTGACGGGCGTCGGCGAGGGACATTTTCTGTGCTTTCCGGATGACCTGTTCGTAGAAAGTTTCCCGCGGGATGATCTGCACGATGTTTTCCTTGGCGGGCAGCAGATAGAACGAGGTTTCCCCGTCTTTTTTGCGCCATTCCGAGGGTATGGCAATACGCCGCTGCGCATCGAGCGCATGCGTGTAATTGTTGACAAAAACAAATTGTTCCATTTCGTCTGCCATACGGCCCCTGTTGCTTCCTAGTTGCTCCTAATTCCCCCTTTTGACCCCTATTTTACCCCATATTTCCCCAAATTCAAGCTTTTTTTTGAAAAAAATCGAAAAAATTTTGTTTTTTTTTGAATTGAGCGTCGAAATCCGGCTGAAAAGGGGGAAATAGGGGAACCTTTTTACCGGGGAAACGGAGAAGACCGACCAAACGGGTGGCCGGAGACACGGCGCGAACAGTGGACTCTGTGGACTTGGTGGACACAGTGGACGAAGCGCGGAAGACAGTGGACGAAGCGTGGAAGACAGTGGACGAAGCGCGGAAGACCGGGCATGACGTGATCCTCCGCTGAAACTGCGGAGGTCATGGATCAGCGGAGTGCTGGAGAGAGCTTATTTTTGCGGCTTGGGGAGCGTGGCGGCGAAGAGGGAATTGCAGACCGCCATCACCGCGGCGAACGAGAACAAGACTCCGATGCCGTAACGCTGCCAGACCCAGCCGCCAAGCGGCGCGGAAAGGATCGCGATCAGATGATTGATCGAGATCCCCGTCGAAAGCGTCGAGGTCAATTCATCCTGATTCGAGGCGATTTCACGCACATAAATATTGGTGGCGAGCGAGGTGGTGCTGATGACCGCATCCAGCAGGAAATTGACGCAGACCACCGCCAGGGCGACCGTCGCCGGAAAGATGTTGCCGGCGAATCCGTAGAGCAGACAGACTCCGCAGAGGATCACGGTATCCCAGATCATGATGTTGCGATAACCGAAGCGGTCGGTGAGCTTGCCGACCGCGGGCGCGGCGAAAATATTGACCGTGGCGCAGATGCCCAGCAGCAGCGCCATCGATGCCGTGCTGAACCCGTATTCGCGGATCAGCACATACGGCGCAAAGGTCATGAAAATCTGTTTGCGTGCCCCGTAAAACAGTTCCAGTGCGTAGAATTTGTTGAACTTGCGGTTGAGATACAGCCGGGGCCGTTTGGACGGCTGATTAGGCGCGTTTGGGGAGAAAGTGCAGGCAACGCTGATGGCCATCAGAATGAAGATGAAGATCCAGATCAGGTTGAAGAGCAGACGGCTGTTCTGTCCGAGCCAGTGCGAACCGACCAGGAAAACCGCGGCGACGATGGCGCTGCCGGCAACGCTGCCGAAGTTCATGACGCCGGTCAGATAGCCGAGCGACTGTCCGGCGTGTCCCTCTCTGGCGACCTGCATGGCGATCGCACTGCGGACCGGCATCACGAGGTGTTCGCCGAGGCTGTAGATCATGATGAATCCGGTCACGAAAATCTTATCGGCGGGGAGCAGCAGGAAGGCCGCGCCGGCCATGGAGATCATGGTGCCGATCCGCATGACTTTCCAGTCGCTGACGCGATGGAGCAGAGCGAGGATGAAAACGAGCGCGAGACCGGGCAGTTCCCGGAAGAATTCCAGCCAGCCGCGGTCGAGGCTGTTCATGTGGTAGATCTCGGAAAGGAAATTGTTCATCGCGGCCATGAAACAGCCGACGCCGACGCCCCAGACCATAATGCTGATGAAAAACGCCAGAGCGCCCGATTTCGGGCGGAAAGTGCTGGTAAAATTAAGTTTCATTAAATGCTCCGGTTCAGTTTTTCAGTTGCGGCGGAGTCCGGGAACCGGCATCACTGCCGTCCGCGTCGGTTGTCTCCACCACGGTATATTCAGCTTCGAGGACTTCTCCCTCGACCGGCTCGGAAGAAAAGTCTTCCGGATGGCTGTCTTTCCGGGGCGCCGAACCGGATATGTGGAAAAAGCGGACCGACGGGATGAAGAGCGAGAGGAAAAGCAATAAGATCAGCAGGGGAATGATCACGATGAAAATGCCGATCAAAATCGGAAGAGCCAGAAGAAAGAGAATCAGTTTTGCTGCCGGGTTCATGGATTTCCTCCTCGTTTTTCAGGAATTTTGCGGAGACGGCGGGTTTTTCGGCTTGCGGCCGCGGCGTCTGCCCGAAGACTGATGTTTGACCAGTGCAGGATCGGGTTCGACCAGCGAATCTTCGAGGGTTTCGATATGCCAGTTGACATTGTTCTGAATGATCGCCAGTTCGCGGCCGTGGGGATAGCCGGGATGGACGGTCATTTTTTTGAGCTTGCCCGCTTTGAGCCGTTCCTGGATCATCAGGGTGCGGACGGCGGCGGAACAGGCGCGGCGGGTGAGGGCGGCGGGCGCCAGCACGGCGTGAAGCAGTTCCCACAGCCGGTAATGGATCTCGGGCTGCTGCGGCCAGAGTCCGCCGGGCGGATTGCCTCCGAGCGTTTCTTCCGCAAAAGGCAGCGCGCAGATGGACATGGCCAGCGAAATACTGTCGCGATACAATCCGGAGCGCATGCGCCGGTTGCGTTCTTCGAGCAGGGCAAGCATGTACTTCCCCTGCGGCGTTTCCCAGCGGGCATCCACATACGGCAGGAATTTTTTCAGGAACCCGTATTCGCGGAAGGCTTTCAGAATGCGGTGCCCGTAGGGATTTTTCAAAATCTTTTCGAGCTCGAGCGTGAGGCGGGAGACCGAAACGACGTCGATGAAATCCATGCAGGAACGCACGGCGTTGCCGGTCTCGGGTTCGAAAGTGAATCCGTATTGACCTGCCAGCTTGATCGCGCGGAGGATGCGCACGGGGTCTTCTTCGAAACGCAGAGCCGGGTCGCCGATGGACCGGAGACAGCCGTTTTCGATGTCTTTAAGGCCCATGCCGGTGTAATCCAGGATCTTGTCCGCGACGGGGTCGTAAAAGAGCGCATTGACCGTGAAATCGCGCCGCCAGGCGTCTTCCTGAGCGGTGCCGAATTCATTGTCGCGGACGATGAGGTTTTCCGGGACCTCGCGGCCGGGTTTATGAAGTTCCTGCTGGGGTTGCGGACGTTTGCGGAAGGTGCTGACCTCGATGATGTCGCCGCGGAGGAAAAGATGGACCAGCTGGAACCTTTTGCCGATGATGAGGGTGCGGCGATCGCGGAAGACTTTCCGGATCTCCTCCGGTGTGGCGGAGGTGGAAATATCGTAATCCTTGGGGATGCGGTCGAGCAGGAGATCGCGGACCGCGCCGCCGACGATATATGCTTCAAAGCCGGCCTGCTGCAGTTGTTCCACGATCCCGCAGATCGCCGGATCCATCAGTTTTTTCAGTTCCATTTGAGCGTCTTCAGTAAGGATAGGGTTTTTGGATCACCGTGTCGACGCCGTCCAGTTCGGGATTGCGTTCCGGATAATCCGCGTTGTAATGGAGACCGCGGCTTTCATGCCGGAGCATGGCCGAATCGATGATCAGCTCGGCGGTAGTCGCGATATTGCGCAGTTCCACCAGGTCGCTGGTGATATGGAAATCCCAGTAGTATTTGTGGATCTCGTTCTGGATGTTGACGATCCGGCGTTTGGCGCGTTCGAGGCGTTTGTCGGTGCGGACGATGCCGACGTAGTCCCACATGAAGCGGCGGATCTCATCCCAGTTATGGGAGATCACGACCAGTTCGTCGGAATTGGTGGCATTGCCGGTGGACCAGGCGGGGATCGGGAAAGCCGGAGCCGCCTGGCGCAGCTGTTCGAGGTGGGCAGCGATATGTTCCGAGGCGAGTTTCGGCATCACGATGGTTTCCAGCAGACTGTTGCTGGCCAGCCGGTTGGCGCCGTGCAGACCGGTGCAGGCGGCCTCGCCGACGGCATACAATCCCTGGATGCCGGTATAGCCGTTGACCTCGGTTTTGACGCCGCCGCAGCTGAAATGCGCGCCCGGAACGACCGGGATCGGGGTCTTGGCGATGTTGATGCCGAGTTCATAGCATTGCGCGAAAATGCGCGGGAAACGTTTCCGCAGGAAATCTTCGCTCTTGTGGGTCATGTCCAGATACGCGCAGGGCTGGCCGGTGCGTTTGAGTTCGCTGTCGATCGCTCTTGCCACCACATCGCGGGGCGCCAGACTTTTCATCTCGTGATAATTCTGCATGAACTCGGTGTAGACACCCTTGGTATACTGCATTTTGAGCGTGCCGCCTTCGCCGCGCAGGGCTTCGCTGATCAGGAAGTTCTTCACTTTCGGATGATAAAGCAGCGTGGGATGGAACTGGAAAAATTCCATGTTGGCGATAGGTGCGAACGCGCGGTAGGCCATAGCCACGCCCGCGCCGCAGGCCACATCGGAATTGCAGGTGCAGAGATAGACCTTGCCGCAGCCGCCGGTGGCGATGGAGGTGGTGAGCGAACGGAAAGTCTTCACCGAACCGGTCTTGATATCCAGCACATAGGCGCCGTAGCAGATGTCGTTCTCCTGTCCTTTCGCCATTCTGGCCTTGGTGATCAGGTCGACCGCGATATGATATTTGAACACATGGATCCGGGGATTTTTTCTGCAGGCGGCGATGAGGGAGCGTTCCACTTCCTCGCCGGTGATGTCTCC
>JAZUCR010000324.1:0-2424 GCA_045639225.1 Victivallales bacterium | reverse complement strand
ATGAAGGTTTTTTGCGGGATCCGGTTTCGGATGGGCTCGCCTTGGATTACTGGCGTTTCTGCAATCAGTCCATAGCCGATGCCATTCTTCATTTTGCGTCTGTTGCCCGAAAGATCATCGGCCACAAGGCACAGATCGGCTGTTTTTATGGTTATATACTGGAAAAACGCAACAATCTGGTTTCCTGCGGGCATCTGGATTATGAACGGGTATTGGATTCCCGGGATATCGATTTTCTGATCTCGCCCGGTACGTATACGGACCGCAGGATGGGAGGAGGAAGCGGATTTCTGATCCCGCACGGTTCTGCCGCGGTGAGAGGGAAACGACTGTTCCACGAATGCGACCAGCGGACCCATACCTACAATTTCTATCTGACTCCCGACATTACCCTGCGCACGGATGCCGCCTGGCCGGATGAACGGGCCACGGTTGCCGGGCTGAAACGGGAAGCCGCGCTCGGATTGGTCCACCGCACCCATCTCTGGTGGTTCGACATGTGGGGCGATTTCTATCAGGGTGAAGCGGTCATGAAAACCTTGGGGAAAATCCGGAAAATCTGGGACGATTATGCCGGAACGCCAGTAAAAAACCGTTGCGAAATCGCCATGATCGTTGATCCGGACAGTACCTATTATCTCAATCAGGAACATCCCGACATTCCGGAAATCAATCTGGGAACGCGAAACAAACTCAGCCGGGTCGGGGCCCCGTTTGAAGTGTATTCATTCAATGATATCCCCAAAATCAAAGATTTCGCGCAGTACCGGCTGGTCATTTTCACTTCCCTGTTCCATCTGACCCCGGCGAAAAAGGATGTCCTGAAGAACTATGTGCTGAAAGACGGACGTACGGTCCTGTGGCTGGGTCCCGCCGGAATTATCGATCACGAGAAATATGATCCTGACAACTGCCGGAAATTGACCGGGATTTCCCCGGATGCGGAAATTGCCGTCAAGCAGAAAAAAACCTGGAAATCGGTTTTCATTCGGGATTATAGAAAAGTCACCCCGTCCGTATTAAAGGAATTGGCCGGATCCGCCGGGGTCCTGCTTTACACGAAACAGGAATGGCCGGTCTATGCCGAAGGCGACCTGCTGGCGATCCATTCGGCATCCGGAGGCAGGGAACCGATCCGGATCCCTTATCGGAGAGCGGTTGTCAAGGAGCTTTTTACCGGGAAAAAAATCGCCGTATCCAACGGGTGTTTTGAATATTCATTCCAAAAACCGGATACTGCTTGGTTTGCGATCGAACACGGATTTTCCTCGACCGGGAATTAACTATTGTCAATATTCAACAGAAAGGAAGTCATTATGCTGAAACATCGAAATGTCCAAATGAATCCAGGAACCGCGAAAGTCCATGCAGCAAATGGCACATGGGATCGGTCATTCACCTTGATCGAACTGCTCATCGTCATAGCGATCATTGCGATTTTGGCCGGTATGCTTCTGCCGGCATTGAACAGTGCAAGGGAAACCGCCAGAAGTATCAGCTGCAGCAACAATTTGAAACAGCAGGGGCTGTGGCAGGTCATGTATCAGGAAGCTTTCTCGGAACAATTGCTTCCCGGCAGCGGCAATGGTTTGGACCCCCAATGGTTTGTCGCGGACAACTGGGCCGAAATGCTGCTTCATCCTGAAGTCGGAGAGGTCTGCGGGATTCCCGGAGTCAAATGGGTGAACAAAAACCATGGGGCTCCTTACAACTATCTTAAATCCGACAATGTTTATCTCACGCTGCGCAATCCGACATTCGGAGCCATGAAATATTTCAACTGCCCAACCGAACGGGGGCTTTTAGGAAGCTCTGCCAAATATGTCACTTCCGGTTATACTCACTATAAAAAAATTCCCATTACGCTGGGATACGGATACAATGTCAGGATCAACAAGGCAGACAGCACCACCAAGCAGATACTGCGTAAAATGTCCCAGCTGCGCAAATTTTCCCCGTCCGCTTTGTATGTCATGGCCGACAGTTGGAAATACAGTTTCATAAAAGGATCATACAAATTCATCACCGAAACTTCGGCGGCCTATCTGGATATCCGACAGTATAAAGCCCACAACGGCGGAGCCAACATCCTTTTCGGAGACGGGCACGTGAACATGAAGAATGACGATGTCAATGTGAACTTTACGAATTTCTTTTAATTTGTGAATGGAGCGGACTATGAAATTTTCATTCTGCATTGTGGTCGTTTTCTGCCTGTTTCTGACCGGATTTTCCTCCGAACCTTTTGTCAAATATCTGACCGAAGATGTGAGCCGGATCGCGTTTTTCCCGCGGGGAGAAACCCGCGGGATGTGTTATCCGGGGGAAAAACCGTCCTTTGAGCTGTTTCTGAAAAACAATCTGAAAGAGGATCTGCATCTGCGCCTTGAAACAGAGATCAAGGATTACGAAGGGAAGAAGATC
>JAZUCR010000323.1:0-4826 GCA_045639225.1 Victivallales bacterium | reverse complement strand
AGTTCGCGTTCGCCCGGCGACAGCGGCATTTCCGGCTCTTTGGGTTCCGACACATCCAAAGTCACCAGCCGCAGCAGGATCCCTACCTGCGGCGCCGCCAGTCCCACTCCTTCGTGGCGGTACATCACGTCCAGCATCGCTTCGCCCAGGTTGCGGATATCATCCGTGATCTCCTCGATCCGGGCAGCTTTCTGATGCAGACACGCTTCGCCCAGATATTTCATGGACAGCGATTTCTTTTTTCCGAACTTAAACATTTACGTTCTCCCGATCCGGTTGATTCAGACACACTTTTCCAGCGTCCGGGCGATGCGGCTCACGCAGGAGGCGGCACCGAGGATCTCAGCGGTCTCATAAACCCCTGCCCCGACCGGAATACCGGTAATGGCGATCCGCAGCGGCTGATTGAGTTTTCCCTGCCCGATGCCGTGTGCGGCTTCGATCTCCCGGATCGCCTGCTCGACCGCGGCCGACGAAAAATCAGTCATACCGGCAAATTTGCCGGACAATTCTTTCAGCGCGGTTTTCACCGTGTCATCCTTCAGGAATTTGCCTTGCGCCTTCGCATCGACCGCAAAATCTTCCGTGAAGAAATACTGCCAGGCCTGGGCATCCATATACGTCTTGGTGCGGGACTGCATCAATGCGGCGACCTGCTTGAAAAGCGCACGGTCCGCCTGTTCGCGCCACGGCCAGCGCGCGGCAAAATCCCAAACCGCCGATTCGAATTTATCCGCCGGCATTTCAGCAATATACATACCGTTCATATTCATCAGTTTCGCAATGTCGAACTGAGCGGGCGACCGCTGGGCATGTTCCATCGAAAACGCTTCGATCAATTCCGTCCGGGTCATCTTTTCCCGGTTGTCGCCCGGCGACCAGCCCAGCAGTGAAAGGTAGTTGAAAAACGCTTCCGGCAGAAAGCCTTTTTCCCGGAAATCACCGACGAACGCATCACCGTCACGCTTGCTGTAAGGCTTGCCCGCCGCATTCACCAGCATCGGCAGATGCGCATACTGCGGCACCTGGAATCCCAGCGTCTGGAACAGGAACAGATGGCGGAAAGTATTTTCCACATGGTCATCTCCGCGCACAATGTGCGTCACGCCCTGCGTAACATCATCGCAGACGTTTGCCAGATGGAACACCGGACTGGAATCACTGCGGATAATGATGAAATCCTTGATGCTGTCCAGCGGCTTGCTCAGCTCGCCTTTGACCAGGTCGTTGAAAAACACTTCACGGCGGGTAAAGGTGAAACAGGCCGCTCCGGCGATTTTTTCCGGTTCGACCGCAGCGGAGATCCGGGGAAGAGCCGCTGCATCCAGCTGGAACAGCAGTGTGCCGTCCGCGGCGAAAATTTTCAGATCCTTGAATCCGGCCAGACCGGCGGCATTCTCGACCGTCTTGCCTTTGTGATTGACTGAGGACCAGACCAGACCGGCACGCGAAAGGGCGATCTCAGTGCCGGGAGCGATCTCGGTTTTCGCTTCGTCGACCGTGCGGACGAACGAATAGGAATCGCAGTCATACGGCAGCCGGAACAGCACCGGAGACGCAGCTTCCGCCGGATTCAGCTTGTAGGCATGACCGGCATCGATCAGCTTCTGCGCAGCCTGACGGTGCGCATCGCTCTGCGTAGTCTGATACATCGGTTCGCCGTCATAATCCAGCCCGAGCCAGTTCATGCAGTCGAACAGGGCGTCGATCGCCTGTTTGGTGGAACGCTCCAAGTCGGTATCTTCGATCCGCAGCAGGAATTCACCGCCGCAGTGACGGGTGTAAAGCCAGTTGAAAATAGCGGTCCGGATATTGCCGATATGAACCTGTCCCGTCGGGGACGGAGCAAATCTCGCTCTGAAACTCATTGCTGAAACTCCTCAACAAAATTAAAATTTATGAAAAATACAGCGCAAGGGGAAATCCCGCAGGAAATCCGTCCTTGCGCCGGAATCAAGATCACAGCAGGATCTTCACACTCAGTAGGCACCGATCGCGGCCTGCAGCTGGGCCTTGGCGTTGTGCATATTGATCACGTAAGTGGCCAGAGTCGTCTCCGCGCTGACGAAATCGCGCTGGGCTTCATTCAAGCGGGTCAGTTCCGTATTGCCGGCACGGTATTCCTCATCGACCAGGTCGCGGATCTTCCGGTAAAGCTCCAGGCTCTTCTGCGAGATCTTGACCTGTTTCAGGCAGGTCAGATAGTTGTCGTAAGCGGTCCGGACTTCGGAAATGATCGTGATCCAGTTATTGGCCAGCGTGTAATCGCTCTGCAGCATCGCGGCCTGCTGGGCACGCATCGTGAAAAACGTTTTGCCGCCGCTGAAAATCTCCCAGGAGGCCGTCGCGCCGTAGGAGAAATTGAAGGTCTCATATTTGTTGGTGTAATCGCCGGCGCCGGAATAATTCTTGACCCGGGTCTGACCGGTCGTGTAACCGATATTGGCGTTGAAGGTCAGCGTCGGACCGAAGGCGCAGATCGAGGACCAGTAATTGTATTTGGAAACTTGCAGCGCTTCCCGGTAAGCTTTCAGGTCGGGACGGTTCGCCAGAGCGGTATCCAGATAAACCGGCAGGGCGGAAAGCAGTTCGCCGTCGGGAGACGGAACTTCGGGGAATTTGACCTCTTCGGGAATGGTGCCTTCGGTCAGGCCCATCAGCTGGGCAAGCGAGTATTTGGAGGCGGCGAACGCATACTGTGCGGTGTAAAGATCGGATTCGGCACTGTTGTAATATGCTTTAAAGTTCAGTACGTTGCTGAGGGGAACCGCGCCGACTTCGAATTTGAGTTCGTTTTCTTTCAACTGCGAATTCTGGAACTTCATGTTTTCCTTGGCGATCCGGATTTTCGCCATGGCCAGCAGAATGTCATTGTAGGCATAGGCCACGCTCCGGACCAGGAGACGGCGCGCATCCAGTTCGAGAGCTTCAGTCTGTTTCCAGCCGTGTTTGGCTGCCATCAGATTCATTTCACGCACGAAAGTATCGAAGATCAGCCAAGAGGCCTGGGCCTGCGGAGTGCTTTCGAACGTCCGCGAACCGTTCCGGATATTGTTCTTATACACATTGTTCGGTTCGCTGAAACTCTGCCCGATCTGATAGGAGACCGTGACTTTCGGCAGATAGGGTGCAAAAGCTGCGTAATAAGCGGCCCGTGCGGCAACGATCGAAAAATATTTGGTCTTGAAATTCGGGTTGTTCTGAACGGCCAGACTCTGCGCGCCTTCCAGCGTCAGCATTTTGTGCGATGAAACTGCCAGCAATTTCTGTTCTTCCTTGGGAACTTCCGTGAAAGAACTGTGTCTTACTGCTTTCGGAGGCGGTTCATAGGAGGTGCACCCGGTAACGGCGGCCAGTCCCAGTGCGGCAAACAAAGCCGACCAAGATATTTTCTGTTTCATCTTTCTATCCTTTGGGTTGAAGAGAAATCGAGTTCCTCTGCTGTTTTCTTTTTTGTTATCTATGTATTATACACTATTTTCCCGCGAAAAGCAAACGTTTTTTTCATCGAAAACTGTTTTTTTTGCAATTATTTTTCCGATCCCCGTTTTTTTCACTTCCAGTTCGGAACACTGCGGACCGATAACATCCGCGGAGAATCTTGAAAAAAAAACAAAAACGGGCTTGATTTTTCCGAAATCCGGGTTATAGTATCCTTCCATCAATCGGGATGTAGCGCAGCCTGGTTAGCGCGTTTGTCTGGGGGACAAAAGGTCGCGAGTTCAAATCTCGCCATCCCGACCATTTTTTTGTCCGAACAGGCCATCCGTCCATACGATCTTTTGGCATCATACGGCAGATTTTGACCATCCACGAGCAGAGCAGCATCCATCCGGTTTGCAAATCTGCCAAGCAATGGTATATTATCAGAAATTTGTTACAGGACATTCATTTTTCGACTTCAAAAAACGTTTGACGGGATAACATGGGAATGAAAAAACAGGAAGATTTCAACCTCAAGGCACGGGACGACCGTTTTTTCCGGGCGGCATACACCGTCCTGGATCATTACCAAATCAAAAAGCGTCCCAAACTGGAGGATGGTTTCGCCGTCTTCGACATTTGCGGCGGGACCAGCGATTACGTCGTCCGGATCCATCCGGAATGGAAAACTTCACCGCAATGTTCCTGTCCGGATGCGGAAAACCGCGCCAGGGACAATGCCCGCGGCTACTGCAAGCATATCATTGCAGTCCTGCTCCAGGAGAAAGAATTCAGCTGTCAGCTGCTGGAGGCGTTCCTGTGAAAAGAAAACTTGACCCTGTCAGCGAAAACGGTTATACCTACGTCCAGCTGTTCCCCATTGTCCGGGCCACGCTGGAGGCAGGCATCTCAGTGCTTCTGCTCGGACCTCCCGGCGTCGGAAAATCATCTCTGGCGGTCGAACTTTCGCGCGTCATGAAACGCGAGCTCATCGACATCCGCCTGGCGCAGAAGGATCCGGCGGAACTGGGCGGCGTTTATTTTCCGAACCGGGAGACGCAGACGCTGGAACTCTTTCCGCCGGAGTGGGTAAAACAAGCCTGCGAAAAACCGTGTCTCGTATTTCTGGACGAATTCAATGCGGCAGTGACCAAACTGCATCAAGCCGCGGCTTACCAGATCGTTCTGGAACGCCGCATCGGCAAATTCCAATTTCACCCCGAAACCGTGGTGCTGGCCGCCGGCAACCGGGAGGAGGACAATTCCATTGTCACTCCGCTTTCCAGCGCGCTTTGCAACCGGTTTGCGCATTTCGAAATGCGCCCGGATACCGAAGCCTGGCTGGAATGGGCGGCAGCACACGGCATAGATGAAAACATCATGGCGTTCGTCCGCACTTACGG
>JAZUCR010000322.1:0-6931 GCA_045639225.1 Victivallales bacterium | reverse complement strand
CGAATTCCGCGAGCAGATGAGTCAATTTTTCGCGAAGGATCCGGATGGATTCGCCGAGGCGGCCGGAAAGCTGTTTTTCGGCGAGCCTGGCGGCACTTTCCGTTTTAGCCGCGATCAGGTCGGCGACGGCTTCCGCCTGGGGGAGATCCATCTTGCCGTTGAGGAAAGCGCGTTTGGTGAATTCGCCGGGTTCCGCGGCACGGGCCCCGGCTTTGAAGATTTCGCGCAGGAGACGACCGGGCGCGAAGGAGCCGCCGTGACAATGCAGTTCCACCGTGTCTTCGCCCGTATAGCTGGCGGGGCCGGGCATGAAAACGGCCAGACACGGTTCTCCCGAAGCGGGATCATCGCCGCGGCAGACTTTGCCGAGCAGCATCTTGCGGGCGGCCGCCGGGCCGAGGGTGTTTTTCCCCAGCCAGACCCTTTGTCCGACGGCGAGCGCTTCCGGTCCGGAAATACGCAGGATATTCAAAGCACCTCCGGGAGCGGTGCAGAGAGCGGCAATGGTATCGCGATCAGAATTTTTTTTCATATTTTTCCATATCTGAAATGAAAAAGCTTGACATTTTGGAATTTTAAGGTATATATTACACGATAAAACCGAAATTGCAAATCAAATCTGGAGGAAAGAGGATCATGGCGATTGAAAAAATCCATGTCAATAAGCTTCCTGGCGGGCTGAAAAATATCTATGCCAAGGCGGAAGATCTGATCAAGAAAAACAATAACTATGCTTACGGGATCACCTTGCTGAACGATTTGGTGAAAGCGGTGCCGGGATTCGCGGAAGCGCGCGAACTGCTGCGTTATGCGGAACAACAAAACGCGGAGAATGTGGTCGGCTTTGCCAAGCTCACCGGGCAGATCAAGGCTTCGATCGCGGTTTTTCAGGGAAAAATGGTGCTGAAGAAAAAACCGATGGATGCGTTGAGTTTTGCCGAAGATGCCATAGCCGCCTGCTATTGTGAGAAGAGTCTGTATTTCCTTTATGAAGTAGCCAAGGCGATCGACGAGATGGATATGGCGATCGATGCCCTGGAGCGGGTCTATGAGCTGAAAGAGAACAACGAAGCGATCATCAATGAACTGATCGCTCTGCTGGACGGTGTTCCCGGCCATGCCACGCGGATTCTCCAGCTGCGCCAGAAACTGGTCGCAATGCATCCCCGTGATCTGAAGGCGCAGACGGCTCTGCGGGCCGCCGCCGCTGCCGCCACATTGGAACAGAATGAGATCAATGCCAAAAAGAAAGAAGAACAGGACAAGGTCTCGACCCGTGACAACGGAACGAACGCACCGGATCTGTCCGACCTGGAACGCGGCGACCGCATTATCCGTTCCGAAGACGATATCAAGGAATATATCCGTCGCTACGAACAGGTGATCGAATCGGGCAACGGGACGGTGGATATTCTGCGGAAACTGGCTGAATACTATCAGAAAGTGAACATGCACGAAAAAGCCATCGAAACGTTCCAGAAACTCTCGGAAAAACAGGGCGGCGTGACGGATATCACGGTGGACAAAGCCATGGAAAAATCGAATGTTGCGCTGGCGAACCAGCAGATCCAGGAGATGGCTGATTCCGGCGCCTCGGAAGAAGAAATCGCCAAAGCCCGGCAAGACCTCCTGCAGTATCAGGTGGACTGCGCGAAAAAGCGGATCGCCGATTTCCCGAACGATATGGCCCTGTGGTATGAACTGGCCATTCTGTATTTCGAAGCCGATATGTTTTCCGAAGCGGTGCCGGCGTTCGAAGAAGCCGCAAAACTTCCCCAGCGCAAGGAAATTTCCCTTACGTATATCGGCCGCTGCTATACCTCTTTGCAGCAGTATGACAAGGCCGTGGAAGTATTCAAGGGAATGCTCGAGGGTATGAACTTCATGGACAATCAGAAACAGCGTGCCCTGTATTATCTCGGCTGTGCCTATGAGCAGATGAAAGATATGGATGCCGCGAAAGATTGTTTCAAACAGATTTTCGATGCCAATCCGAAATACATGGATGTCGCTGAAAAAATGAAGCAGTTCGGCCCGATGGAATCCGAAAACGCCGAATAACGGAGCGGTCCGATGGAACCGTCGAACAGTCTGCTGGAAAAAGCGCAGGAAGCGCAGCAGCAGGTCAGCCGTGTCATCCGGGGAAAAGAGGATGCGGTGCGTCTGCTTTTCACGGCTCTGTTCGCCGAAGGCCATGTGCTCATGGAAGATGTCCCCGGAGTCGGCAAGACCACTTTGGCCAAAGCCCTGGCCTTTACCGTCGGTATGGATTTCAGCCGGGTGCAGTTCACTCCCGATCTGCTGCCCGCGGATATCCTTGGTGCCTCGGTCTATTCCCCCAAAGACGGCACGTTCACTTTGCGCAAGGGGCCGGTCTTCACTCATCTGCTGCTGGCGGACGAGATCAACCGGGCATCGCCCCGGACACAGTCCGCTCTGCTCGAAGCCATGAATGAGCTCCAGGTCTCCATCGACGGCAAAATCGAAAAACTGTCCGAGCCGTTTCTGGTGATCGCCACGGAAAATCCGGTGGAATATTACGGCACCTATCCGCTGCCGGAAGCGCAGCTGGACCGTTTTGCCGTGCAGCTTACGCTGGGGTATCCGGACCGTGAATCCGAGCTCGGATTGCTGGCCGACCGTAAAAAGAGTGACCCGCTGGACGGCCTTCAACCGGTGCTGAGTCTGGATGAGCTGCTGCAGATCGCCCGACTGGTGCGCGAGGTCGAAGTGGAAGATTCGGTGGCGTCCTACATGCAGACGATCATTCAGATGACCCGTGAGCAGCCTGAGTTCCGTCTGGGGGGCAGTCCCCGGGCTCTGCTGACGCTTTCCCGTTGCGCTCAGGCTGCAGCGTGGCTCGACGGCCGCAATTTCGTGACGCCGGAGGATGTCCGCAAACTGGTCCGGCCGGTTCTGGCACACCGGATGATCCTGACTCTGGAAAGCAAACATGCCGGAGTGGTTCCCGGAGAATTGCTGGACGGAATCCTGAAAAAGATCAAAGTGCCCGTATGAAGCCGTCCTTCTTCCGAAGAAGATTCAACCTGGTGTCACTGCTGAAAACGGACCGCTGGCGGGCGGTCCGGCGGACCCGGAACGAGCAGAAATATATTTCCCCGACCCTCGCAGGGATCGCGTGGCTGGATGCGATTGCCGATCTGGTGTTCACCCCGCAGGGACGGATCCTGCTGATCGCCTTTCTGCCGCTGGCTTTTTTCGCCCTGCTGCTGACGCGGAGCCCGGCTTTTCTGCTGTTTCTGCTGGTCGCATTGATGTTTCTGCTGGACTGGGCGGGCAAGCTTTTTTTCCCGCGGCGGCTGCGGATCGAGCGGCATCCGCCGGCCCGGGTGGTCTGCGGCGTGCCGTTCGTGATCCGGACCGAGGTCCGCAATGAGTCCTTTCTCCCCGCGTATGATTTTCTGCTCAACGGGAATCTGGAAGGCACGCTGGTCCGGCAGGAAGAGGACCCGGTGCTGTATTGTCTCGCCCCTCATTCGGGGATGACGGTTCGGCAGTATTACCTGCTGAAACGGCGGGGCATTTACAACCTGCCTCCGGCGATTGCCGAAGGGGTGTTTCCGTTCCGGCTGATCAAAGCTTCCCGCCGCGGCCGAATCCGGCAGGAAATCATCTGTCATCCGGTCTGGACCGAATTTCAGGAACTGCATCTGCCGGGCGGGATCCGGACGGCCGGGGCGCAGGATATGAGTGTTTCGAACCGGACCGGAGTCAGCCTGCATTTCGCCGGCTGCCGGGAATATCGCGCCGGCGATGATCCGAGGCTGATCAACTGGACTGCGAGCGCACGGAGGAACCGGCTGGTGGTCAAGGAATTTCAGGAGGAGCAGCAGTCCAGCGCTGCGGTGATCCTGGACAACTGCTGCCCCGCCGCGGTATGGGAAGTGCGGGAACTGCTGAAACGGATGTTTACGCTGAAATCACTGACGGGGAACAGCGATGAACCCTTCGAGGCGGCGGTCTCGCTGACCGCCTCGATCGCACGTTCGCTTTCGATCCGGAATTTTGTGATCGACGTTTTCGCTTTCGGATCGGAGATCCATCATTTCCGAACCGGCCGCAATACCATGAGTTTCGAGGCTTTTCTCGATCTGCTGGCCTCGCTGGACAGCTCGCGTTCGGAAAAAAGGTTCGACAATTTCCCCGCCTCGGAATTGAACCGTGCCGCCGATGCGGGTGCGGTATTTCTGATCCTGCTGCGGATCGATCCCGAAGCGGAAAAATTATATAAATCCCTGCTGAAACGCGGAGCGAATCTGCGGGTCTTCACATTCGATCGGCGTGCCGATCTGCCGGAATGGGCGGAACGGCTCACCTGTGAGGAGATCCTGCACGGCACCCGGAGGGAATTATGAGTTCCGGATCCGGCAAAATTTCCCCGTTCCAATGGAAGATCCTGGCGCTGAACGCAGCGCTGGTGATGCCGCCGGCTTTCCTCTATACCCTGAAGACGGATTCGCCGGTTTATTTCCTGATTACGGCGGCGATCCTGCTGTTCGCTTTTTTCCGCCGGGACTATCTGCCGCTGCGGGACCGGCCGGTCATCTACAGCGTGACCGCGGTGCTGATCCTGACCATTTTTCCCGATATGCTGATCACGATCGATGATTCCCGTTACGGGATATTCGATCTGCTGATCCGTTCGAACCTGATGATCCCGCTGATGACGTATCTGGCCGCGGTGAGCTGTGCGTTTTTTCCGTATTTTGCCAGGCGTGGGATTACCGCCGCCGGTGTGATCATCGCCCTGGTCCTGTGCGGCGACCGGTTCAATTATGCCCGTCTGAATAATGATCTGCTGTTCTTCCTTGACCCGCTGCTGCGGCATTATCCGACGGTGTTTGCGGTTGCGGTCGGCTGGGCAGCGGTAATGATCCCGCTTAATTTTCTGTATCCCGGCCGGCTGGAACGGTCCGGAAAAACTTTTTCCCTGCGGACCGGTTTCCTGCTGTTTTTCCTGATTCTGCTGCCGTTGGGCGCGGTGGCGGTGGAAAAATATTATTACAGCAATGACAGCCTGATGCGGGCGGTGGAGTATTATATCCTGCGGACCAGCATGCGGCGTCTGGGCGGCCGGCACCGGGGGAATTTCCGGATGTCCACGGGGACCGACCTGAACCGTGCTCTGCCGCCTGCCGAACAGCAGAAGACCGTGCTGATGCGGATCAAAGCCGTGCGTCCGCCCGGTTATCTGCGTTCGGGCGTATATGATTTTTACCGGGCAGGTCGCTGGGTGATCCGGCGCGATCCGCCCAAACCCGCCGCGCTGAATGCGGAACGCCGCACGGGTCTGATTTCCTATTCCACGTTCCGGCTGCCCGAGAAAACGCCGGTTGAAAAGAATTTCCTGACGGTCGAACTGTTTTTTGCCGGACTGCAGCCCGCCGGACGCATTCCCGCACCGGGCGGCACGCTGGAAATGGATGCCGTTGCAGATGCGGGCGAAATGACCGAAAACGGTCTGTTCAGCCTGAAACAGTCGAAACTGGACGGCGGCTGTACTTTGCGGATCGCCGGTGACGGTTTGAATACTGCCTGGCAGGGACCCGCCGGTCCGGAAAAAGAACTGCTGTATCTGGCAGTGCCCCGGAATCTGCAAAACGAAATGAAACAGCTCCTGCGTCAGATCGGATTGCCTGACCGGGGCGGAGATGCCGCCGCGGTGCAGCGTCTGCGCCGGTATTTTGCCGGTTATACCTACACGCTGGACAATGTCAATGCCGGCCGGGAACCCGATCCGCTGCTCTGGTTTCTGCAGAAGAGCCGCAAAGGACATTGCGAGTTTTTCGCCAGCGCCGCGGTGATGCTGCTCCGGAGCGCGGGGATCCCCGCCCGCTACGTGACCGGATTCATCGCCGAAGAAAAAAGTCCCGCGGCGGATTATTATCTGGTGCGCAGTTCCCATGCACATGCCTGGTGTGAGGCGTATCTCCGCGACCGCAAACAATGGATCCTGGTGGATCTCACTCCTGAGGGCGTGCTGGAGTCGTTCCGGAAAGGATCCGAAGACGTAACGGTCCGGGCCTGGCTGGATTCTCTGAAACTGCTGTTCGCCCAGTTGTTCGCGGATATCCGGCGCGGACATTTCGCCCAGGGCGTCATGAATATTCTGAGCGGGATCTGGAGTCTGCTGTGGAACCTGCTGCGGACCATTCCCGGTATCATCGCGGTTTTTGCGATCCTTCTGCTCGCGGCCATCCGATATTATCCCGTCTGGAAACAGAGAAGAAGGCACCGGAGTTATGAACTGTCAGCGGAGCGTTCCCGGCTGTCCGGGAGCTTTGCCCGGTTCGAACGGCGTTACGCTGCGGCGACCGGACTCCACCGTCCGGAGACGTCGGCGCTGATGGAATTCTATCAGGATCCGGCCGTGTCGGAATTATGCCGGTTCTATGAGTCGCTGGGGTACAAAAAAACCGAGCCGACGGAAACGGAAATCAGAGATTTCGCCGACCGTGCGGCCCGGATTCTGGAACTCAAGCGAAAATCAGCCAGCCGGTCCCGGCCGGATTGAAATCGCCGTGCTGCAGACGCGAAGGCCAGAGCTGCGGATCGACCCAGTGGAAATGATCCCGGCAGAAGATATTCATCCGCATCGGGAATCCTTCCCGTCTGAATCCGTCGAACAGATCCAGCGGAACGGCAAGATGCAGATCATCGCCCTGCCATTCCATATCCAGTTCGGGCAGTTCGCGGAAAACGCCGGAATAGACGTTCTGTTCACCGCTGCGGAAATCGACCCGGAAAGGTGTCCACAGACGGCAGGGTTCGATCACCAGCGAAAAGTTGGTCTTCCGGACCCCGGTGATCGAAAGATAGAGCTTTTTGTCATCGTATGACGCGCTCCAGGACGTGTTTTCGCCCATGTCATGCCGCTCTTCCGGCTTGGTGCCGCGCCGGAAACACCTGG
>JAZUCR010000321.1:0-3098 GCA_045639225.1 Victivallales bacterium | reverse complement strand
GATATCCCCTTTGTCCTCGGCAAGAATGATGTCCAGAACTTTCGCAACCCGTTTATTTCTTTCGAGATGACTTTCATTGCAAAGCCGCCATTGATCGACAAATCTTTTCCCGGGGACGGTCAGGCCGGGGAAATAAGATTCGATTTTCGCAAAACTCATTCCGGGCGGTGTCGGCACCGGGTAAGTTGCAACTTCCTGTATGCCGGGCTCCAGAATCAGTTTCCGATCAAGGAGTTTCCCGGTAAACGAAGCGGTTTCAATGGTCCGATAAAACGGCGAGACGTAGATGTTTCCCTTGAATTTCAAATCCTTGACCAAATAATTGGCCAGAGACTGGGCCTGGCTGACACCCAGCTCCGTCAGACGGGTTTCCCTGATTTCCTTCATGGGATATCCCACCTGGCCGTGCCGGGTCACATAAATCGTCCGGGCCGACAGGGACAATTGAAGGGTGATTGCCGCAAAAAACAGGATCCATTTTTTCATTTATGATTTCCTTTCCATAATGCGCCGGAAACACTCCGGTCTGCAGTTTATTTTTTCGACATCAGCGTAACTTTCATACAGGATTTCAAGTCGGCTCCGTGATACTCCAGAGCCACTTCATCATCCGACACATAAATGCGGGCATATCCCAAGCCGGAAAACTTTCTGTAATCCGTCAGATAAGGAGCCCAATGCAAATCAAACGGCCGGACAAATGATTTCTCTTTCAATTCCGCTTTTTTCCGGTATTCCGCCTTGTACTGCTGGATATTCATTTCCGTTTCCTTCATCCGCATTCTCACTGCGGGCACCGGCTGGAGAATGGTCGTGACAGTCATTTGAACGACTTTTTTTCCATCCCTTTCATACCGGGTAACCGTATTGGCATGATGATGGCCGCACAGCAATATTCCATTATACTGCGACAGCAGCTGGACCGCGCGCAAGGCGTATTTTCTGAAAGCCGATGTCGGCAGCAGCGGAGGATGGATGACCACAAACAGCCAGCGGGGTTTTTCTTTGAGTGATTTCAATTCCGTTTCCAGGAACTCATACCAGTTCGGCGAAGAGTAATCCAGGAAAATGAAAAAATCGCGGTCTTGACGGATCGTGTAATTCGCCGCTTTCAATTGTTCCACACCGGCATATTTGGCTATTTCGGGCAGAAGAACGGCCTGGTAGGCCGCTTCTCCGCCAATGCCGGCGGCTTCGTGATTCCCTTTTATCATGTAGATGGGGAATTTAAAATATTGTTTCATCAAGTTCAACGCATCGGCAATTACCTCTTTATGGACAGCTTCACTGCGGGCACAGCCTTCGATCAGATCGCCGCCCTCAATGATGAACTTGGTTTTGGAATCCGCACTGGCCGCGATATTGGCAAACAAAGCCTTGTAATGGGGCATGGCTTTGTCCGCACGATGAATGTCCTTCCGGGTCCGCTGTTTCCGGTCCGCCTTTGGGTCCGTGCAAAAACTTTCTGCCGTCCCCAAATGGGTGTCCGCGATCATGAAAAAATTATAATCTTCTCCACCCTGAAGCAGAAAAGCAAGTCCGAGAGCGACCAAACATATGGACATTTTCGATTTCATATTCTCTTTATCCTTTTCGGTCTTAGTATTATGGTTGAGCCCCTTGACTGGTAGTTTTTTTCAGTTCGTTTTTCAGAGGGCAATCAGTTTTTTTCAATCCCCCGGCTATCAGCCCGGCCAGCAGCCGCGCCCCCGCCAGATTGGTATGTGAACAGTCCAGCTTCATGGTCTTGAGATCAAAGACCCGGTAACATTTTTCAGCGGCTTCCACACCCATCTTTTCCATGGTTTCCTGCTGGGATTTCGCCAGATCAATGCAGGGCACCTTTTCGACCCGGGCAAGTTCGCGGATCACCGCATTGTAGGGCTCACGGTCCCGGCGAAACACTTTCCCGTTGAAGAATTCCGCGCGGTTGGTCTGCTGATTGTAACGCAGAGACTGATTGATCGTAACCAGAATCGGGACGGCTCCCGCCGCACGGCTTTCCCGAATGAAGCGCAAAATGTTGGCCCGGTAGGTCGTATTCGGATCGGTATACCGTTTCGGGCCTTTCTTGGCGTCGTTCGCTCCTATGGTGATAAACACATAGTGAGGTTTCGAATCCAAGGTCTTTTTCCATTTCCCATTGTCGAGAAATAATTTTGAACTGTAGCCGCTGATGGCAAAATTCAGGATTTTCACCCGGGAATTGAAATATTCGCCGATCACTTCTCCCCAGCCCCAGATCAGCCGGGGATCCCGGCTGCCGTAGGACTGACAGGCGCTGCTTCCGACCAGAGCCACCCGGATTTCCTCCGGTTCGGCCGAATGCAGCAGCGTCAAGAATAAAACCGAAAAGAAACAGCTGAACAATTTTTTCATGTGAAAAATCTTTCTTTTATTTTGTCATTTGAAAACCAGAGTGTTGAATTTGCTGACATCCTGTCCGCCTGCAATGCCTTGCGAAAAACCCAGCCAATATCTGGCCGACGCATCGCTCATACGGTTATTGTCCATGATGACAAAACCGAAGCGCAGCCCCTGTCCTCTTTCCGGTTTCAACCCCAGTTCTTCCAGAGGAACAGCAATTTCATAGGTCGTATATGACCCCGAACGGGTGATTTTTGCCGGCCAGGAAAGCGCACCTTGCTGACCTTTTCCGTATTTGTAGGCATAAACTTCCGGTCCGTTCTTGCAGAGGGCCATACCTATGCAGTATTCCGATTCACCGTACCGGGTAGATTTATCCGTTTTGCCCCGGACTGATTCCGGAATTCCGAGCCGGCCGGTAAAGGCAAATTGGACCGTATCGTCTTTCCAGATGGAAGAAGCGGTGTATCTCTGCTGATGGACCTGGTCTTTCACCTTGACTCCCAGATACAAATTCCGGTCGTCATACCCTAACGCATACTCTGCACTGATATCACTGCCGTCCAATTTGAAAAGGCCCCATTCCGGAGTCAGGGCAACTTTCGGGAAAACATGGTCCGGAACGGTCAGTTTTCCCTGCAGGGCATTTGCAAACCAGGCGCCGCTTCCGTCGAATTCCGGACGTTCGATCCGTTTCACCGGGAACGTCAGGAAGTTGAACGGCAGATCGC
>JAZUCR010000320.1:0-5042 GCA_045639225.1 Victivallales bacterium | reverse complement strand
TCCGACTTCGACCGGATCGAATATGACCTTCACTTGACTGCGGACGGTCATCTGGCGGTCTGTCATAATCCGACGGTGGATTCGACCTCGAACGGAACCGGAAAAATCGCCGAAATGACCTTTGCGGAACTGCGCAAGCTGGATTTCGGGAGCTGGAAATCGGAACGATTTGCCGGAACCGTGATCCCGGAATTCTGCGAAGTCCTGGATCTGGCGAACCGGTTGAATCCGAAGCTGTTTCACCTGGTGGAACTCAAAGTGGATTCCCTCGATTACGCCGAACAGGTGCTCGGGGAACTGTTCAAACGGAATATGACCGGACGCTTCACGCTGGTCAGTTTTCATCTGGACCTGCTCCGCGAGCTGAAAAAACGGCATCCCGAAATTCTGGTCCACGGCAATCCGAGCACGAAATTGAAAGAATTCGATTATGAGGACTACCGGATCTTCGATTCGGTGGGGATCCACCGCGATAACGTGACTGCGGAAGTGGTGGCCGGTTTCCATTCGGTCAACACGCTGGTGGACGCCTGGCCGGTGGATACCGCCGAGGAATTCCGCAGACAGGCGGCTTTCGGAGTGGACAGTGTAACGAGCAACAACCCTGAATTGGTTCTGGCTGAACGGAACCGGTAACAACGGAAGGAATACAATCATGAGCATCATCACAATCATCGGATCGGGCATGATGGGATCGGCCATGGCGCGGCCGGCCTCAGACAACGGACATCAGGTGCGTCTGGTCGGTTCGCCGCTGGACGATCATATCATTGCGGCATTGAAAGCGGGGAAGGACCATCCGACCCTCAAACGGAATTTCGCGGGCGTGGCGACGCCGTATCATATCACCGAACTGAAAGAAGCCCTGCAGGGAACGGAAGTGGTCGTTGCTGGCATCAGCAGTTTCGGTGTGGACTGGTTCACGGAAAATATCCTGCCGATCCTGCCCAAGGGAGTAATGGTAGTCTCCATCACCAAAGGCATGCGGCTGACCGAAGCCGGTTCGCTGGAAGTCTTCCCGCATTATTTTGCCTCGAAACGTCCCGACCTGAAATTTGTCGCGGTCGGCGGTCCGTGCATCTGTTTCGAAATGTTCGACCGGAAGCACACGATGGTCTATTACTGTAGTAAAGATATCGAAGCGGCCAAAAAAGCCAAAGCCACCTTCGGGACCGCCTATTATCATATCATCCCGACCGATGACACGATCGCGGTGGAATGCTCCGTGGCGCTGAAAAACGCATACGCGATGGGCGTTTCCCTGGCGGTGGGTCTGGCAGAACGCGAAAAAGGGATCACGGATGCCCGCGGCATCACCGAAAACTGCATTCCGGGCGCACCGGACCTGAACCCGATCTATAATCCGCAGGCGGCACTGTTCGCGCAGAGCTGTCTGGAAATGCGGCGGCTGGTGAATCTGCTCGGCGGCAACGGCAATCTGGTTTCCGGACTGCCGGGCGCGGGAGACCTGTATGTGACGGTGTTCGGGGGACGCACCCGCCGGCTCGGCACCCTGCTCGGCCGGGGCATGAAATACACCCAGGTCAAGGAAGTGCTCAGCGGCGTCACGCTCGAAGCGGTCGCCATCATCACCCGCGTGGCGGAATTCCTGCGGCGCAACGCCAAAACCGGAAAGGCCGATCCGAAACAGTTCCCGCTGATGATGCACATGGATTCCATCCTGAATGCGGAAGCTCCGGTCGAACTCGACTGGAACGCTTTCGGGGAATTCTGACCATGTACCGGGAACTGCGCGAACAGTGCTGCGAGCTGAATCTGCAGCTCGCGGCATCCGGTCTGATCAAGCAGACTTTCGGCAATGTCAGCATCGTTGACCGCGAACGGGGAGTCATGGCGATCAAGCCGTCCGGCGTCCGCTATTCCCAGCTCAAAGCGGATGACATTCCGGTCCTGTCGCTGGCGGACGGACGTCCGGTCGAAGGCTCGACCCGTCCCCCCAGCGACACCCCGACCCATCTGGTGCTCTGCCGGATGTATCCGTCGATCGGCGGCGTGGTCCATACCCACAGCACCTTCGCGACCGCCTGGGCACAGGCGGCCTGCGACGTTCCGCTTTACGGCACTACCCATGCCGATTCCATGAATGTCCCGATCCCGTGCACCGATTTCATGGAAGACGACCGGATCCAGGGGGATTACGAAGTCGAGACCGGCAATCAGATCGTCCAGACTTTTTCCAAACGGCAGCTGAATCCCGCCGAAGTGCCGATGGTGCTGGTCGCCGGACACGGTCCCTTCACCTGGGGCAAAACGGGACAGGCCGCGCTGGACAATGCGATCATTCTGGAAGAACTCTGCAAGATGGCGTATCTGACGAAAATGCTGCGTCCGGACAATCCGCCGCTGAAAGAGTCGCTGGTGCGCAAGCATTACGAGCGCAAACACGGCGCCAACGCGTATTACGGTCAGAAGTAAAAACGGAGCTTACAGCTCATATTCCGCATCATCCCTGGCCAGATCGGACTCGAACGGCAGATCCGCCGCCAGGGAACGGAATATCTCATATTTCTCCGTGTAATACCGAGGGGAGATATGGGTGAGCAGCAGTTTCCGGATCGGGAACTGCGCCAGCACCTCAAACATTTTCGCCATGGGGCAATGCGCGGTTTCACACAGACACCACGCCGATTCCCGCAGAGCTGCCGCCGGGAAATCCGAAAAATCCGCCCGCAGATCACCCGTGATCAGCAGCCGTTTACCATCTCCTTCCAGCAGATACGCATAGGACGGGCCCGCGCCGGCCAGATGGTCGGTCGGATACGCCGTCACTTTCAGCGTTCCGTCGTCAAAGAAAGTACCCGCCTGCACCGCTTCGAAAAATACCCGGTTTTCCGGCAGCGGACGGTGGATCGTTTTCATAAACAGCAGCAGAGCATCGCGTCCGGTCATCTCCGGCAGATGGAAGGTCAGACTGGATTCCGGCCACAGGCGATGATCCCGTGCAAAATCCTTCAGGAACCCGACCGCACCGCCGAAATGATCCTCGTGCAGATGGGAAATGAATACATGCGGGATATTTCCGTGCCTGATCTTCCGGCTCCGGATCAGGGAGGTGACCGGCTCGCCGGCATCGAACAGATAATATTTCCCGCCGCAGACGATCAGATTCGAACTGTTGGCCTGATTCCGGCTGCCGTTGCCCGCCGCGGTTCCCAAGGTTATCAGTTTCATGCTTTCACTGTCTTCAAAATCAAATCATGCCGACGGCCGTCCAGCGGGACAGCCGACCGGATACACTCAATCGAACTCCTCCGCGCCGAGGACGGTGAAACCGGCTAGGAAAGCGGTGTTTTTCGCAGAGAAAACCGCCTGTTTCGGATACGCTTCGCCCTTGGGCGTGCGCCATTCCAGAGCGATGATCGGATAGGGTTCCCATTCGGTTTTCGGCAGGTCGGTATACTGATCCCGCCGCCACATGAAGAAGGTCCAGCTGCCATGCTTCGGATTTCCGGCATGGAGCAGCCGTTTTCCGGTAAACTGATAGGATTGCCCTTTTTCCTTGACAGTGTCCATCCGTAAGAATCCCAGCAGCGATTTGATCACCATCGGGCGCAGGATGGTCACATAAATCCGGGCATTCGGTTTTTGACCGGAAAAACGGCAGACGATCGGAGGAACTTCCTTGCCGAGGGATCTCTTCTTGAGATCGGGCAGCAGCAGAAGCTCGAACCGGTCATTGTAATTGATCCGGAAATTTTTCCCCAGCATCCATCCGTGCAGCGAAAACACGGTGCAGTCTTTCGGAATGGCCATATTGCCTTTTTCTTCATTATGGGTGTAAGCGCCCCACCCGCGGGGAGAAATGACGGTGATCTCGCCTTTGCGGTTGACTGCGAACTCGGCGCCGTAAACATTGGTTCCGGTGGTAGGCGACTTGTGATCCGGCGTGAAAATGGTCATGCTGGAAACCGGCCGCCGGTCGGAATTCAATTGTATCGATTTCGGGATCATCAGATTGATGCTGTTGTTGAAATGAAGCGCCAGACGCGACAGCGTTTTATTTTTCTCCATTTCCTTGAAATCCCAGGGAGGCAGCAGTTTTTTCGGCTGATATTCGGGCAGGTTGAATCCTTTGGCGGCGGCAAAGAGCGGGTTGATCTTAATCAGCTTTTCCAGCTGTTCGGCGGAAGGCGGATTGCCCCCTTCCGGATTGACCGGCACGATATTTTTCCGCGGCAGCGTCGACGGCCGGCCGTAAAAATACCAGTCATCCAGTGCATTGTACCAAGCCAGGGAACGCACCGTGAAACGGTCGGAGGTATAGTTGGATTGCGAACGGATATATTCCTGTGACGCATTCCAGGCGAATTCGCCCTGAATGGGAAGCCCCTGCTGGTGGGGATTGTTGGAAAACATATTCGCCCGCACATGGTATTTCATCTCATAACATCTTCTGGCCATGATCGCCGAGGGAACCGGGCGAAACCACATTCCGCCGTTGACATTGGTGAAACCTTTGCTCTTCAAGATGGCCAGATGCGTATATTCCGGATGGAAAGAATATTTCCACATGCTGATCCAGATATCTTTCGGGATCCGGTCCAGAACCTTCAGAACATTTTCATTGTATCCCTTGGACAGTTCCATGACATATACGCCATAGCCGGGCAGACCGTAGTACCGGGCTTCCAGTGCATCGGTGCATTCGTAGAAGGATACGCCGATGGCCACCTTGCCGCGTACATAACCGTATTCCATCAGCTGTTCGGATACGTTCAGGGCATCGTTGATCGGGATCGCAAAACCAAGTCCTTCAATGCCGGAGCCGGAGGATTTTGCGTTGACCACGCCGATCAGTTCCCCACGCATATTGAACAGGCCGCCGCCGGAGTTGCCTGGGTTCACGGCCGCACTGGTCTGCATCAGGGTCATGTTGGTGCCGTTTACATCGATTTCTCTGTCAAGGGCGCTGATGATCCCTTCCGTCTTGGTGCCGCCCAGCTCCCCGAGAGGGTTGCCTACAGCCAGTACGGATTCGCCCACAACCAGCTTGTCACTGTTGCCGCATACGGCAGGGGTCA
>JAZUCR010000319.1:0-2933 GCA_045639225.1 Victivallales bacterium | reverse complement strand
TGATCATCGAAATCACCGAACCGGGCGCGAAACGGCTGGGGATCACACCGGGCCGTTACACGGTCCGCTATCATGGGGGACCGGTTCTCCGTCCGGGTCCGGCAACCGGCAAAGGAGAAGGCGAAGTTCTGGCCGTTTATAAAAATTCCGCCGGGTGGCCCGACCGGGCACCGTATAATTTCGTGAACACGCCGTCGGCAATTTACGGCACTTACGGCAAAGGAAAAGTGGTCGCCGTCAGTTTCCACCCGGAATCCTGGGAAGCGACCCACGGGATCGCCCTGGGCTGCATTTATGCGGCCACGGGCGTCCGGCCGGTGCCGGTCTATCCGCGGAAATCATGGCATCCCGTCCGGGTCGGCTACTGCACGCGCGGCGCTGCGGTGAATCCGCGCGCCGTCCGCGAAATGCTTGCCCTGGACCTGAATCCGGAACTGGATGTGCAGTTCTTCTCCACGCAGGAAGTCTGCGAAGGGATCCTGAACCATTTGGATGCGGTCATTCTTTCCGACGGAGTCCGCGATTCTTATAAAAAGATGATGGCCGAACCGGTCTGGCGCGAGGGGCTCCGGAAATTTCTCGACCGCGGCGGCCTGATCCTGGCCTCGGGCAATGGTACGGAATTTGTGCCGGAACATGCCAATCTGAAAAAACTGAAAATCGATGAGGACATGGCTCCTCACCTGCAGAAAAACCGGTAACCATACGGAACAGGAGAAACTTTTTATGAGTGCGACATCCTATTCACTGCACTATCCTGCGGAAATCGTCTTCGGACCTGAGAGCGCCGGCCTTCTGGCGGAAAAACTGGTCCGCTTCGAACGGATCCTGCTGGTGACGGGCAGTCATTTTGCGAAAAGCCCGGAATTCGAAAAACTGCGGAACAGCCTGAAAGATCATGAAGTCCGCATCGAAACGGGCATCCATGCCGAACCGCCGCTGGCGGATGTGGACCGGGTCACCGCTTCGGGGCGCGATTTTCAGGCGGGTGCCGTCGTGGCCGTCGGCGGCGGCAGCGTGATCGACTGTGCCAAAGCGGCCGCCGCGCTGATCCCGCTTTCGGGTTCCTGTGCCGAATATTTCTCCGGCGAAAAAGCAATCCCCGGCAAAGGACTCTTTTTCGCCGCCCTGCCGACGACCGCCGGGACCGGAGCGGAAATCACCAATAATTCGGTTTTGACCGATCCCGAAACCAAAATCAAGAAATCGCTGCGTCATCCGTCGATGGTCGCCGATCTCGCTCTGGTCGACCCGCTGCTGACCGTCAGCTGTCCCCCTGCCCTCACCGCGGCCAGCGGGCTGGATGCGTTCGTGCAGGCCTTCGAATCGTATACCTCGCCGAAAGCCTCCTCGGTCACGCAGGCATTGAGCTGCGCGGCACTGATAAAATTCGCCGCCAATCTGGAAAAAGCCTGTCGGAACGGTTCCGATCCGACGGCCCGCACGGAAATGGCGGAAGGCAGCATGATGTCCGCAATGGCGTTTTCGCAGACCGGCCTGGGAGCGATCCACGGGCTGGCGCATCCGATCGGCTCTCTGCTCGGAGTGCCGCACGGCAAAGCCTGTGCGGCGCTGATCCCCGCCGTGGTCGAATGGAACCTGCCCGCCTGCGAAAAACAATACGGGGAAATCGCCCAGCGCTGCGGATTCGGGAAAAATGCAGATGATTTTCTGGCGGTCTGCCTCGATCTCTGCCGGAAAACCGGCGTCAAAGCCGGATTCCGGGATTACGGATTGAACGAATCGCATTTCGATTTCATCGTGAAGAACTGCCGCAGCGCCAGCATGAAGCTCAATCCGCGGCCGATGTCCGACGACGACGTGCGCAATATGCTGAAAGGACTGGTGTGAATCATGGAAGCGATACCGGATTATCTGACGCAGCAGCATACCGTGGCCCATCATGAATGCGGACCCGATGCAATTCTCAAAATCAACTGCATTCTGGATTATTTTCAGGACATTGCCGCCTGTCACGCCGACCTGCTCGGGATCGGCATGAAGGATCTGCAGGAACGGCATGAACTCTGGGTGCTTTCCCGCCTCAGACTCCGGATCAACCGTTATCCGCAGCTCGGCGAAAAACTGACGGTCATGACGTATCCGACCGGCTTGAACCGGCTGTTCGCCACGCGTCAGTATCAGCTGATCGCGGAAAACGGCGAACGGCTGGTGGAAAGCACCAGTTTCTGGATCGTGATCGACGACGCGAAATTCCGTCCGGTGAAGCCGTTCAAGATGCTCGCGGAGTTCGGGGACCGCAATCAGGACAAGCCGCGGTTCTTCACCGATCTGGACAAGATCGCCGAACCGGAAACGCCGCAGGAAAACCTGCTGCAGTATCAGGTGCTGGATTCGAATATCGACCTCAACCGGCATCTCAACAACGCCTTTTACGGTTCCTATATCGTGGACACGCTGGGGAGACTGACCGGGAAACTCTGCCATCCGAAAGAATTCCAGATCAACTTTCTGATGCCCGGCGCGCTGAATGCGGTCATCCGGTGCGGCGGCAAAGTAATGGATGACGGAACATTCTACGTAGACGGTCGGAACGCCGAAAGCGGACAGCTCTGTTTTCAGGCGCAGGGCATACTGTAAAACAGCCGCGTCCTTTTTTGACACGTCCGGGACCCTGTGCGACTTTTTCCGGAACGATGCTCCGAACGAAGCGGCGGGCGCCTTCGCCACCGGCGGGGTGACCCGGAAAGCTTCCGGGTCCCGAACCATCCGGAACCGTTTGTTTTTAAATAAAAAAACGTTTTTTCAACACAGAAATCCCATAAAATTTTTCTGACTTGACAAAAAAGAGATCCCAAGCTACCTTTTTCTCTGCGACAAGACAAAGGACAGAACCATGGGATCTCAAGAGTATAATTTGGCAGTGTTAGGGCAAATTGTCAAGCACATTCCGGGAAAACTTATCGAAAAAC
>JAZUCR010000318.1:0-6844 GCA_045639225.1 Victivallales bacterium | reverse complement strand
GGTGCGGTTATCATTGACCGTCGCTCTGCCGACCAGATGTCCGCTCCGGTCGCGGTAGATGGTATTATTGCCGCTCTGAAACGAGGTCCCGACGACTCTTCCCGATGCATCCCGGTAGATGGTGCGGCTGCCGCTCTGGGTAGCTGTTCCGGTCCGCCTGCCCGCTCCATCGCGGTAAGTGGTGACCCTGCCGGAGACGACAGCCGTTCCGGCCCGTCTTCCCGCGGCATCGCGGTAAACCGTGGGTGATGCAAAAAGCGCGGCAGCAAACAGAAACAGAGGAACACTCAATAAAAGTTTCATAAAACAGGCCCCTTTCTTTTTTTATCAATTTAATACACCAATCGCAGAATGCAAATCCGGAATCGAAATAAATCACAAATTCCATCGCACCAGACAAAAAAAGAACTGCAGGAAAGCTCCCGCAGTTCCGATGGTGAATCTGCATCCCGGCGGTTCCGGCCGGAATGCGGATCGGTGACCGATCAATAATTTTCCGGTTCGATCTGGAAATACGCTTTGGGATGGGCGCAGACCGGGCAGACTTCCGGAGCTTTTTCGCCTTCGACGATCGCTCCGCAGTTGCGGCACTGCCAGCGGTTCTTGCCGACGCGGACCCAGACTTCGCCGCTTTCGATGTTGGCGATCAGCTTCCGATAGCGTTCTTCATGATGCTTTTCGATCTTGGCAACGCCTTCGAATTTGGCCGCGATCTCATTGAAACCTTCGGCGCGGGCTTCTTCGGCGAATTTCTTGTACATCTCGGTCCATTCTTCATGTTCGCCGGCTGCCGCAGCAGCCAGATTCGCCAACGTATTGCCGATGCCGCCGAGTTCCTTGAACCACATTTTGGCGTGTTCTTTTTCGTTCAGAGCGGTTTCCTGGAAGATCGCCGCGATCTGTTCGTAGCCTTCCTTCTTCGCTGCGGAGGCAAAATAATCATACTTGTTGCGGGCCTGAGATTCACCGGCGAAGGCAAATGCCAGATTCGCCGCCGTTTTGCTGCCTTTGAGTTCCATGTGAGAGTTCCTTCCTTTTTTCCTTTTTTCAGAAGAGTTTCGGGAATCGTTCCGAATCGTTTTTCCCATTTATTCCAAATATATCCTCTTTTCCCGGAATTGCAAGCCGATTTATGAAAAATCCCGGCCGAACCCGAACAATTGTTATACCCATTACAGCTCGATGACGGCTCGGTTTTTCAGATGCTTTCTCCTGGCGGGCGCGGACTTGAGTGGACAAAATGGACAATGTGGACCATGTGGAAACCGGAGATCGCGCGTCATGCATGGTCTTCCGCACCCCGCTTTTGTTAAGGCCGTCGCCAGCCATTTTTTTCGATCCACGGGACATTTTTTCTTCCGGGCAGGGGGGCTGTCCTGATGTCTGCCCTGCCCGTTGCTCAGTTCCCATGCTTCGATCAGTCTATGATTATACAGGTGATTTAAAACAGAATTTCCTTCCGATGATTTCAGTGACCGCGTTCCTGGTTCTCCCGGTAATCCCGTTTCGGGCAGGGGAACTGTCCCGATCCTTACCCTGCCCGTCGTTCCTCTCCCGTTTCTACATTGCTTTCCCTGTTCTCCTATTCTGGATTATATGATCTTTTTTTCATTTTCAAAATCTTTCCGCATCCCTGCTCTTTTCCAGACCGTTGGAACGGCTTATTTTTTTCTTTCCCGCAATCAAACCGATTCGTCCGAATCTTCGAAATTCCGTTTCCGCTGTTTTCGATCCGCTGCAGAATCCATTGTTTCGGAGCAGGGGGGCAAAACGCGTTTCTCCGCGATTCTTCCGATGTTCCGATCCCGATTATGGCCCGATATCCAAACCTGGCTGTCAGCCTATATACAACGTCGCATAATATATATTATGTTAAATCGAGAGCAGGGGTAATATGGAGTTGTTAATAGCATAACATCAACAGGGATAATATATTGCAAGGAATATCCAGTTTTCTGTTAATAACTTTTTGATAAAATGGAGATGACGGCAAAATTCGGGAGGTCTGTCCAGACGACAGGGGGATCAGACGCCGAAAACGGATCAGGAAAATCGGCCCCGTCGGATGAAGGCTGGATCAAGAAAGAAGCAGCGCTGCCAGGATGGTTGGATCACGAATGATCGATGAAAAAGACAGAAGAATATCCGTTTTAAAAAGGATAAAAAACAGCGCAAGATGTCAGATCAGCTGATAGCATAAAATGACACCTTGCTATGGAAAAGATGAAAAAGAAAATGGAATTTCAAATCGGGATTTTCCGGAGTCTGAGAGCATTCAGAACAACGGAAACAGAACTGCACGCCATGGTCAGGGCACAAATGGATGGATCGAGATGCCATCCAAACCAGGGATAGAAGATTCCGGCGGCAACCGGAATACAGATAATATTATAACAGAATGCCCAAAAAAGGTTCTCACGGATGATTTTCATAACGGCACGGCTCAGGGCAATTGCAGACGGAACTTTGCGGAGATCATGACGGATCAGAACGATGCCGGCGGATTCCATGGCGATATCGGTTCCGGAAGCGATGGAAATACCGACATCGGCGGCGGCGAGTGCAGGGGCGTCATTGATTCCGTCGCCGATCATGGCAACCACATGGCCCTGCTCCTGCATGGAGCGGATTTCCTTGGCTTTGTCGGCTGGAAGCAGCTGGGCTTCGAATTCATCGATATGGATCTGAGCGGCAACGGTGGAGGCCGCCGCGAGGCTGTCTCCAGTCAGCATGAGGGTCCGGATATTCAAACCGCGGAGATAACCGATGGCTTCGGCGGAAGAAATTTTAAGCGGGTCGGCGATTTGTATGGAGCCGAGGAATTTACCATCCAGCGCGGCATGGATCAGAGTGCCGCAGGCCCCCTCCCCGAGCTTTTCGGGCAGGGTGATCCCGCAGCTTTGGAGCAGGGCAGCATTGCCGACGCAGAGTTCCCTACCCTCCAGCTGAGCTTTGATGCCCTGCCCCGGAATCTCTTCACCGACAGAGACGGCTGCAGGCTGCAAGCCTCGTTCTTCGGCTGCTTTGAGGATGGCGGAAGCCAACGGATGGTTGGAGATTTTTTCGGCGGCAGCGGCAGATGAAAGCAGTTCTTCTGCCGTGACCTGCCCTGCCGGAATAACGGTCTGAACGGAAGGATGACCTTCCGTGACAGTTCCGGTCTTGTCGAACGCGGCCATGGTGATCTTGCCGGCGGTTTCGAGCGCAGTTCCGTTCTTGATCAGAATCCCTTCTCTGGCGCCGCGGCCGATCCCGACGATCAGAGCAATGGGAGTGGCCAGTCCGAGCGCACAGGGACAGGCGATCACCAGGACGGAAAGGGCAAAACCAAGCGAAAGAGCGAACGGTTTATCCGAAACGAAAAACCACAGAACGAAGGTCAGAATGGCAATGCCGATGACCATCCAGACAAAGAAACCGGAAACTGTGTCGGCGAGACGTGCGATCGGAGGTCGGCTGCCCTGCGCTTCCCGGACCAGGGCGATGATCCGGGCGATCATGGTCTCCTCGCCGGTATGTTCGATCCGGCAGAGGAAAACACTGCTGAGATTGACCGAGCCGCCGGTGAGCGGATCACCGGGCTGCTTGGCAACAGGGAGACTTTCGCCGGTCAGCATCGATTCATCGACAGTGGTCCGTCCTTCGGTCAGAACGGCATCGGCGGGAATACGTTCGCCGGGACGGACCCGAACGATGTCCCCTGCCCTCAACGAGGATGCGGGGACATCAGTTTCCACATCATCGGAATCGACCGAATGAGCAATGTCCGGGGTCAGATCCATCAGTTCGCGGATGGCATCGGAAGCTCTTTCCCGAGAACGGGTCTCGAGATATTTCCCGATCATGATAAGAGCGACCACCATGCCGGCAGTGTCGAAAAACAGATGCGGAACCTTGCCGCTGAATATCAGCAGAATGAGGCTGTAGACCGCGGCGGCGGAAGAACACAGCGCCACGAGGGAATCCATATTCGGCGACAGCCTGGCAAGACTGCGGAATCCGGAAGTGAAAAAACGCCGTCCGGCGATCCAGACCGGGATCAGCAGCAGGAACTGGATCCAGCCGTTGACTCGGTCCGATATGGAAAAATACGGCAGATGGAGCATGTCATGCATGGCGGCATAAAACAGCAGAACGGCAAAAAACAGCGCAATGATACAGCGAAACAGAGCAAGGCGGGCGTCGTCCCCTGCCCTTTCGGCATTCTTTTCGGGAGGTGCCGTGCCGATTATTTCAGCTTCGAAACCGGCAGTTTTGACAGCTCGAATAATCTGTTCGTCCGATAATTTTCCCGGATCAGCCTCGAGAGTCAGAAGGGATGCGGCAAAATTCACATAGACCTGATCCGCGCCGTCCAGCTTCCGGATCGTCCGTTCGATGGATGCGGCACAGGCGGAACAGTGCATTCCGCGAATCGAGAACTGCAGTTTCATAGGCTGGCTTTATTCCTATATAATATATTATTGTTTTTCAATCAGTTTATTTTGCTGCCAGCGGCACGCATTCAGATCTATCGAGATTTCGCTCACGGGAAAAATCCAAAAAACTTTTTCCGCATTTTCTGCAGTATTCCAGCTGACTTCGGGAAGTTTCGGATTCAGCGGCTCAAGGCGGGTTTGGCCATCCGGTGAACGATGAAGCCTGGCAAAAAACATTTTCGCAGGGGTCCGGGTCTTGCCGATCACAATGTCGCCGTCTTCGGCATAATTCGAACCGCAGATCAGCAGCCGGGAGCCGACGGGAAGATCCGGACAGAATGTCGGATCATCCAGCAGCAGAGCGAAGGAATACTCCGTGCATTCATTGGCAAAGGAAACGTCCGCGACGGCGTTCTGCCGGGCGAAAGAAACGGGAGCCTGCATCGTGATATCACAATCGATCATGCGGGAAAGCGGGACCGCCGGAACCTTTCTTCTCGGATTCTTATCCGTCCCCCGCACGGCCGACGCAGAAGCAAAGGCTGCGGCAGGATCATGAAGAGTTCCGGACTGACTCTCTGCCGGAGACATGAATTTCCGCAGCACGCGCTGGACACGTTTTTTCCAGATCGTGCCGTTGATGTTGGAGGTCTTCCCGCTGAGCCAGAACAGAACGGTGCTGTGTGCCACGCCGATCTCTTTGGCGAACTGCGAGGTATTGCCGTAATGCTCCACCGCACGGTTGATCGCTGCCAGAATTTCCGGATTCAGCTTCATTTTATTATCCCTTTCTTTTTTATTATTGCGTTTATTTTCATTTTATTTTCACAAAATCTTTACAGTATTATAGCATCTTTTTTCGACATTGCAAATTTTTTTATCCGGGAAACCGACCGAAAAAAGAAAAATTTATGAAAACCGCTTGTTTTTTTAACGATCCAAGGGTAAATTACCTAATAAATAAAGAAAGGATGGCAGAATGAAAACCGTGACTGCATCGAAACTTGCCGAATTACAGCGTGAAGCGGCGGGGAAAGACCGCCGGCGCACGAATTACAATCTGCATGAACGACTCGAGGATCCGATCCAGCGGCTGTGCATCACCGGAGAACCCGATACCGTTTTCCCGCCGCATCGTCATCTGGACAAGTGGGAACTGGTCACTCCGCTCAAAGGAAGTTTCACTCATTACATCTATAACGATCAGGGCGAGGTCATCGAAAAATATGACCTGAAGCCGGGCGGAGATACCGTCGTGCTCGAAATTCCGGCAGGAACCTGGCATAATTGCGTTTTTCACGAACCAGGGACTACTTTCCTGGAAGTGAAACGCGGTCCGTATCTGCCGTTCACCCCGGAAGAACTTGCCCCGTTCGCCGGGGTCAAGCCGGAGGTAAAAAAATGAGTAACACCCGCCCTGCCCTGCTCCTGCATGTCTGCTGTGCACCGTGTGCTTCCGCATGCGTGGAACGTCTGCTTGCGGAAGAACGTCGAATCACGCTTTATTTCTCCAACTCCAATATCGTTTCCGATGCCGAATATCAGAAACGGCTGGATTGTGTGAAGCAGCTTGCGGACCATTACAAACTGGAACTGATCATCGACCCGTATGACCATGGATCGTGGAAAGCGCATGTTTCGCAGCTGGAAGGTTACGAATCGGCTCCGGAAGGCGGAGCCCGCTGCGTCAAATGTTTCGAATGGTCGCTCGGACGAGCTGCCGCTGAAGCAGAAAAGAGAGGCATGAATTTCTGCACCTCGCTGACTGTCAGTCCGCACAAAAATGCCAATGTGATTTTTGCCGTCGGCAGAAAGTGGAGCAGCTTCGAACCGTATGATTTCAAGAAACAGGACGGATTCAAGCGTTCCCTGGAGCTTTCCTGCCAGTTCGGTTTTTACCGTCAGGAATTTTGCGGCTGCGAATATTCCCTGCGTGCAGCGGATCTGCATAAGACGATCTGCCGGTGATTCAAAACGGCTCCTCCGCCCACATCATCAATGGAAACCGGATCTGCTGCCGGACAGCCGGGGCTGATACCGTTTTTTTTGATTTTTTTTCTGATGGCGCCGGACTTTTCCCCGCTTGACAATACGCAAATAACAATTATATTATCAATATGGTAAACGAACGCAAAACAAATGAATGGAGATCGACAATGAAAGTCCAGACTTTTGCAATCGCCTCTCTGTGCGCCTGCTCGCTTCTCGCCGCGGCAGCCGATGCCGCAACTGTAAAGGACACGAACACCGCAACGGACACTGCAGCACCAGCAAACACCGCCAGCGCCTCAACTGCCGGCAAGAATAACTCCAATGCCAACCCATACCAAAGCCCCGCAGATGCGGCGGTCAGTCCGGAGGACGGGGATTATACTTATGTGGAATATGAAGGGGTGCTGGTTCCATGTTACAAACGCCACTTTTAC
>JAZUCR010000317.1:0-3687 GCA_045639225.1 Victivallales bacterium | reverse complement strand
GCATAATTCTGAAACACCATCGCGATGTCCCGGTCTTTCGGCGGCACGTTATTGACCTCGCGGGAACCGATCGTGATCGTCCCGGAGCTGATTTCCTCCAGACCGGCGATCATCCGCAGCGTGGTCGATTTGCCGCAGCCGGACGGTCCGACCAGAACCATGAATTCCCGATCCCGGATTTCCAGATTGATATGATCTACCGCCAGCATTCCGCCGTCGTAAACCTTGCATACATTTTTCAGCAAAACTCCAGCCATGGCCGGATTTCCTTTCGTTGTTTTTAAATATAATTTACATATATAACTTTACCCGCTGTTTCTCATTTTTCAAGTCCCAATTCAAAAAAAATACACTTTATCGTTATTTTTCCCGGAATCCAGGCTGTTTTTCTCCTCGGTCGAACTCCCGCAGTAATCAGTTTCCCGCTTGATTTCTCGCCTATCCGGTGTATATTGTCCTGCCCCGCATGCTGGGCGAAAAATCCGGAGCAGACGGGATCCTGACGATTTCCCGCTGAGACCGGTCAGCTTTTCTGAGGTTAATTATGAAAATTAAAGTCGGCCTGATCGGCGTCTCCGGATATGGCAGAACGCATTTCACTCAACTCGAAAAACTTGTCGATGACGGGTCCGTCGAGTTATCCGCCGCCGCGGTGATCAATCCCGAACAGGTTCCCAATGAACTCGCGGTCATGCAGAAGATGGGCACGACGGTGTTTCCTTCCGCCGATGCCATGTTCGATTCCATGAAGGGGAAGCTCGATCTCGTCTGCATCCCCACCGGGATCGCTTTTCATGAACCCATGACCCTGCGGGCTCATGATATCGGTGCGAATGTCCTCGTGGAAAAACCCGCCGCTTCCTCGACTGCCGCTGTCGCACGCATGATGGCGTCCGAACAGCGTTCCGGCCATTTCGCCGCCGTCGGTTTTCAGCATATCTATGCCCGCGAGATCCAGTTCATCAAACAATATCTGGTCAGCGGACGTCTCGGCCGCATCCGGCAGGTGTTCTGCTGCGGCATCTGGCCGCGCGACGATCACTATTATGCACGCAACAACTGGGCCGGAAAAATCGCAGCCGCCGACGGCACTCCGATCCTCGATTCCCCGATCAACAATGCTTTCGCACATTATCTGAATCTGGAACTCTTTCTCTCCGGCAGTTCGTTCGAATCTTCCGCGCATGCGGTTTCCGTGGAAGGCTCTCTTTACCGCGCCCGGAAAACGATCGAGACTTTCGACACCTGCACTGTCCGTTTCACTACGGACGGCGGGATCCCGATCCTTACTCTGCTTTCCCATACTGCCGCCCAGGCCAGCGATCCCGTGATCCTGATCGAATGTGAAGACGGTTCCGTTTACTGGAAAGTCAATGATTCCTGGAACATCCGTTCCCTGTCCGGCCGAGTGCTTTATTCCGGCATTGTGGAAGCTCCTCATCCCGATATGTTCCGCGATGTGATCAGCAAAGCCGCCGGCAAACAGGTTTTCTGCTGTCCTCTCTCCGTGGCGGCCGAACATACCCACTGCATCGAGATGCTCGCCGGAAAACTGGTTCCTGTGGAATTGAATGAATCCGTCACCCGGATTCCGGCAAACGGTCAGCTGGTGCTGGACCGCGTCGAAAAGGTTTTTGCCGAATGTCTCCGGCAGAAAGCCCTGCCGGCCGATCTGGGTATCACCTGGAAATGAGTTTCCCGGACCTCAGAGCTGGTTCGCCGCTTTGAGACAGAAATATTTCCACAGCGGCGCAGCTATCAGCGATTGCACCATCTCATCCCGCATCAGCATGCCTTTGACCTCGTCTTCCGTATAGAGGCCGCATTGGATGTCTTCGCCCGGATCGAAATGCTGGCTGCCGACCGGTTTCACCCCGCGCGCCAGAAAACAGTGCGTCAGATTGTTGGTCGTGGCCGAATTGCTGCTGAGCTGCGTGAGCAACTGCCATTCTCCGCCGCCGTAACCGGTTTCTTCCAGCAGTTCACGTTTCGCTCCGTCCAGCGGCGTCGCGTCTTTTTTTTCCAAAACGCCTGCCGGCAATTCGGTCAATACCCGCCCCGTTCCGTGTCGATACTGGGTCACCATCACAAAACGTCCGTCCTCGGTGATCGGGATCACATTCACCCAATCCGGATATTCCAGCACATAGTAATCGGGCAGAATATTGCCGTTCGGCAGTTCCAGCCGGTCATGACGGACCGTCAGCCACGGCGGATGACGGAACAGATATTCACGGGCAAGCAGTTTCCAGCTCATTTTCTTCTCCGTCCTTCAATTCAGAATGATTTGGTGAAATCCCCGGAGGATCCGTCAGCACTCCTGGATTTTTTGTGATAACGGCTGGCTGCGATCAGCCGTTCCAATTCCTTGGCAAAGTCGGCGGAATCCAGCGGCAGTTCGATGGTTTGATCCCGCAGACCCGAGAGCAGCATCGCATTGCCCAGTTCCAGTCCCCGGATCCCTTCTTCCAGCGGCGCCAGCAGCGGAATGTCATGCAGGATCGCTTCCGTCACATTGCTGATTATTCTGGAATGCTGGCTGGTATTGTCATCCGTATAGGGAATTTCGCAGTTCCAGTGATCGCAAATCCCGAAAACCTTTTTGGAGGTCCGGCAATATTCCGAGGTTTCGATTTCGTTGCGGATGAATTCCAGTTTCCTGTTTTCATAAACCAGACGACCGCGTTCCGCTGTGATCTCAAGTCGGTTCGTCCCCGGCATTTCTCCCGTTGACGCTATGAAATTGCCGACTTTTCCGTCCGCATATTCCAAGTAGGCATTGACTTCATCTTCCACTTCGATATCATGGTATTTTCCCAGCTTCACCGCTGCCCGCACCCTGACCGGCATGCTGAAAAACCATTGCATCAGATCCAGCTGGTGCGGACACTGATTGAGCAGCACTCCGCCGCCTTCGCCTCGCCAGCTGGCTCGCCAGTCGCCCGAATCATAATAGTATTGACTGCGGAACCAGTTCGTGATGATCCAGTTGATCCGCTGGATCTTACCCAGTTCTCCCGTGTCGATCAGCTGCTTGATCTTCTTGTGCGGTCCGAATGTACGCTGATTGAGCATCAGTGATTTTTTCAGCTTCGGATATTTCTCCGCTTCCCGAATCAGCCGTTCCGCTTCCGCTTTATGCACGGCGATCGGTTTTTCCACTATGACATGTTTTCCTGCCTGCATTGCCTGAATCGCCAGATCCGGATGATCGTAATGCGGCACTGCAATAATGACTGCATCGAAATCGCCCTTCCGGAAAAATTCCGATGCCTCGGTCCAGCAGGTGATCTTTTCCCGTATTTCCGGCTTGATCCGGTCGAAGGCTGCCGGATCTATATCGCAGACCGCCGTGAGTTCCGCATCCTTCATGCCGTAGATAGTGTTGACATGGCACGATCCCATATTGCCGATGCCGACGACCGCGTATTTAACTTTTTCCATGCTCTGATCCTTTGATTCATGTTTCAATTTTTTCTGTAAAATAGCACTTGCCGGGCCGCTCTGCAACCGGAATATCAACTTTTTTTCACGAAACTTTCCTGCTTGTCATTCTTTCGACTTCGCTGCCAGGAAGACCCTTTTTGCGGATATCTTGCAAAATTTTCTCTTTTACGCTTGATTTTTGAAAAATGGAGAATATATTACTGAACAATCAAGCCAATGTGGCTCAGTCGGTAGAGCAGC
>JAZUCR010000316.1:0-2423 GCA_045639225.1 Victivallales bacterium | reverse complement strand
TCTCGGACTGATTTCTCTTTTCGATATGAAGATGAATCGGCAATTCAAACTTGAAACCGCCGTGTACGGAACCGTACGCACGGTGGTGTGAGAGGACGGGACTGGCGAGGTTGTCCCTCAAGAGTCCCTCCTACTCGATGTATAAGCAACGGCGACAGCCGGGGACGTATTACCGGTTCTTCGGCGGCGGAGTCCAGGTGCTGTGCCGGCAGTATAGAACCCTTTCAGATAATCAATCGTGATTGAGGACGGAAATTGCCCACAATGCCATACCGACCGATGGCATGTCATATTCTCCGTTCATCACATGCTGAACTCCTCCGGGAATTTGCGGAGTACTTGGATAAAACTGGCCGAAAACCGGATTGCGTTTATGATTGTAGCCGACTCCGGTAATATAACTGGCCTCTTCCGGATTCGCTCCCCAAACCCAGTCGAAACAGCGCTGGGCATATTCTCGGTATTGCGGTGCTTTGAAAATTCGAGCGGCCTGTTTCCAGAAAATCGTCTGATACATTGCTCTGGCGGAACTTGTATTAGGCGAGATTCGGTTTTCCCTGTCTCCATATTTGCAGCGGAATGTTAAAAACGTGGAAAATCCAGCCTGATGAAGCAATTTTTCCTCGAAGACAGCATAAAGTCGAAGCGCTTCTTTTATCTTATCTGCATCGGGATAATTATTGTTCAGAAGATCGAACAGAACCGAAACACCAGAGGCAAACCAGGTATAAGAACAGCCGGAAAAACCGTCACTTTCCTTGTCATCCGCTTCACGGAACCAGCCTTCACTGGTTTGCAGGGATAAGAATCGGGGAACCAGCGCAAAAGCCGTCTTCCGATCTCCCATGGCGCGCGCGGCGGCGATCCGTCCGGTGAGCCCGGATGCGGAATCGCGGTAATTCTGAAAATAAAAGTTTGCTCCTTGTGTCCCGCGGGGAAGATTTTTGACTGGAGGCGTATACGGCGTTTCGAAATGTTCCGGATCGTTCAAGTATCTGTAAATCTTTTCTGCACCTTCGCGATACTTTGCGGCAATGCCGGGCTGTTTTTCCGCGAACCGGCGGGCTGCTCCGGCCAGTAATACGACCGCATTGCAGTGAGCGCCCAGATTAGTAGGAGTATTGTAATAATCGCGGGGGCCCCAGCCAATCGGAACGAATTGAGAATCATACAGGAATCCATCCGGCGAAATCAGTTTTACAAAATAATCGCATCCCCATTGCAGCTCTTCATCAAGCCGTCCATGATCCCAGACCGGATTCTCTTTTTCTGCATAACGCAAAAGTCCGATCAGACTCATACTGATTCCATCGGCCCAGCAGCGCAAATCACAGCTCTGATGATATCCGCCGCGCATATCGAGGGTCCTTCCTGTTCCGACCAGAGGAACCGGGTCCTGATGGCATTTTCCTGCCCATCCGAAATCGGAACCGCACCGCTGCCAGAGGAAATACTCGACCATCAGACGGGCGGATGGATCATATACCTTGGGTGAGATGACAAAATAGTAACTTTCAAGGCTGGCCCCGGCATTGTTCCTGCCGGTGTTGTCGCGATAGTCTCCGGAACGGGTCCCGCAAACGATGCAGTAATCTCCGGGACGGGTGATTTCAGAGAAATCAGCGACATGGCATCCGTCACGCATGACAAGTTTTTTCCGTAATATGCATTTCCAGATAACATCTTCTCCAATCGTCCGTAATTCGAAATCGTCGGATGGCGGTGAATCGATCACAACGACTTTGGGCGCATCGGGAAGATATCCAGCCTGATTGATACGGATCCCGCGATCTGCTATACCTCCTGCATTTGCGGAAACATCTCCTCCGGCGAGCATACAAAATATTCCTTATGTGGTAATGAGGTGATTTCAAACGTTTTAATTTCTGCTTATGAAAAGTAATGTAACTGCAACTTCGGATAATACAAGAACGAAATGGCAAAAAGATTGATAAAACAGATGTTCCGGCGACGATGAAAGATGAGATCTCGTGCCGGCGGATGTATTGCGCGATCAACCGATTCGTCCTATACGTCCGATTTGTCCGATCAAGTTCGCGGAAGATGAACGGGAGACACGAGATGCCGGGGGTTCCGCGAACAGGTGGACACAATGGACTTGGTAGACCTTGTGGACACAGTGCGCACAACATGGCATGACGTGGGATCCCGAGTCTTCACTTCGGTTCCCGCGCGGGACGTGTTGGCCCGTGTCAGCCTGTTTCGGTCCGGGTCAGTTCGCGTTTCCCGGGATCGGGTCTTTGCCCTGGCTCCAGGCACCGCTTGGACGGAGGCTGAGTGAGCTGCGCCAGCAGTCGCGGACTACCGCTTCCACTGCGCGGCGACGGCCTGCGGAGCCTGGATTGAAAATCTGACGGCTGGAATAAAAAACCGAACCGGAGATCCCTTTTCGGCGGGAATTG
>JAZUCR010000315.1:0-6328 GCA_045639225.1 Victivallales bacterium | reverse complement strand
CAAAGCGCGGTCGGCATTCCAGGCTTCATCTTCGCCCGGATCATGTCAACGTAATATGCGTTGAACTCCATGTAACGGGATTCGATGTCGATGATGCGCCAGTCCTGCCAGCCGTCCCAGTCTTCGATCTGCTGGTTGTCCCGAATCCGCATTGAGCCGTCGAAGAACAACGTCCCGCCGACGAAGTTCACCCCATCGAGTTCGACTGCGCCGATCAGGTCAAGGTAAAAGATGCTCGGGTCGACCAGCGTCTGCTCCTTCAGCTTCGCCAGCGTGTCCTCAAAGGTGCGGCCCCAGAACTCGTGATTGCCCAGCGTGGCGATCACCGGCAGCTCGGCCGGGATGAACGTCCGCAGCGTTGCCGAAAGCAGGCGCACCTGGACCGGGGAAACGGTGTCCCCCGTCACCACAACGGCATCCGGGGAAACCTCGACCACAGTTGCCGCAATTTGCGCCAGAAACGGCGACAGTCGGTTCCGGTCGATGGCCGCGACCACCGCTTCCGAGCGTAAATGCAGGTCTGAAAGGCAAAGAAGTCTCATATTGTTGTTTATCCTTAGCTACGCTTTGTTTACAGAACAACCCTTGATATTATGAATTGTTTTCCTGATACAGAATCGGGGCAAAATGTTTTTGCAAGTGCTCCCAAGATAAATTTGAAGGCAATTTATGGGGGTAGTCGAGCCACTTGGCTTCCATAAAACTGGCAAAAAGATCTTCGGTAGTGCGCCGGGGCGATTGAGCCATCAGAGAATCAAAAAAAGAACAACACGTTTGGTAATGATGAGTAAAAATAAATGCTTCCCATGGCTTTATCAATTCATTTTCCTGTTTAATGTCAATAATTTCGATTTGTTCCAATTTACGGGCATTACCACCACCCCAGGCATCAAGCAGGAGTTGTTTTGCATCTACATCAGTCGAAGGCGCACTGTATCCGAAAATTGTAACAATATATGCCTGGCCTAAATAGTGTCTGCTCAATAAGACATGATTTTTATGGTGGATGCAGACTTTCTGCGTGAAGGAGCCGCTTTTGTCATGCCTGTGTTGTATGGGAAGGCTCTCTGTGTGCATTTACGGGATTTCCGAAAAGTTGTCATTGTCACCGAAAAACCTCAGGATATGATGCTTTTTGTCGAGGATTTGATGATCCTGCAAAAAGATAATAAAAAAAGGACCGAACGGAATACCGAAAAGGTTGGCGACAAGCACGGACAAGGCAATACTCGTTAAAGTCGTTTCCTCCAGTTTTGACATAATCAGTGCCGCTCCGCACGTTCGTTTTTCCCGGCTGAAAAAGCGTTCTACCTCATTGCGGTCAACATTGTCTTTGCGCTCGGTTTTACGTTCTTCCAGATTCAGTTTCGGCGGACGGCCCGGTCCGCGTCCGGACAAACGGATTCCATGTTCTCTGCAATACTCCCGGTTTTCTGCCGTGTTGTAGATTTTATCCACGAGAATCCGCTTGGGATAATGCCCCGTCCGAGCCAGATAACGTTCCGACGCACGTTTGAGTGTACCACATTCATTGTACGCATCGAATGATATTTTTTCAAGCCGGGCATGCCCCTTTTCGTCGACGCTGACATCATACTTCGCGCCGAATTCCACAGGCACTTTTGCTTTGCCCCGGATGATCGGTCGAATGTATGGCTGGGAAATGCTTACGATCCGATTTTCCACACGATGGGTATGTTTGTCAAACATCTCTTTCTGTTGAACATAAAGCTGACGGATCGTTTCCAGGAGCGTCATTTCCTTTTGGGGCAGGATTCCTCCTCGGGAAAGATATGAATCCACAAACTGGAGGTTGCGTTTGACGGCACATAACAGTTTGCGGATCAATGATCGAACGGCTTTGGCTGTCCGTTTTTTCGATTTCGCCACATTCAGATAGGCATTATGCAGCACTTCCTTGTATGTTCTGGGATGCAGTTTCTCCTGAAACTGTTTGTGCAGAAGATCTATCATGCAGTCCGTCTTTTCCCGGGCTTCGTTCAGAAGCGAAAAATCCTGCGGAAAACGGATATTTGAGGGCGAAGCCGTCGCGTCCAAAATCATCGTTCCGACATTTTCCCCGTTTTCGGACGTTTCCGGTCTCTCTTTCCGATGTTCCGGCGTGGAGTCCAGATCTTTCAAACATATTTCATTGAATTTCATCAATACATCCGCAGTGAGACGTTTCCTGAATAAAACCAATGCCGGAGCCGTGAACGGACATTTCGATGTAAACTTCTGCAAGCCGATAAAGTATTGATAGTACGGATTTTCCGCAATGGCTTTCACCAGTGCTCGGTCACTCAATTTCATTCGTTTCTGAATGATTAATGCACCAAGTGCCATGCGCACAGAGAATGCAGGACGGCCGGTATGACCGGGAAAATTCTGCGAATAGGTTTCTTCTAGCTCATTCCACGCAATCCGGTTGCCGAGTCTGCACCATTCATTTTCAGATGAAAGCTCCATTCCGCAGCTTTGATTGAAATCATAAAAACTCGTCTGATGAAAGTGGATCTTTCTGTACACGGCTGTCTCCTTATATGCAAACAAAAACAACAAAATCTCCGGATTTCATTGCATATAATATATCACACTTATGTATAGATTTCAAGCGATATAACCGAATAATTAGTTATTTAGCAGACACTAAATACCAGCGAAGGACTTTCCACTGATTTTCGATGTAAGGATCAGCATTGTAGTTTTTATGCCGAACCGGGAAAAGCAATTTACAAGGGACAAGGGACTCTTGGCATACAGGACAAACATTCCTGTCTTTCATGTAAACCTTTTTGTCTTTCATACAGAGTTTGATTCCCACATTCCCATGAAGAAATAGCATTTTTGGGAGACGGCGGGTTATATTTTGACAACGGGAATAAGCCTCAACCAGCAGCGGGTCCCAATTGAAGGTTGCAACAACATCTTTTTCTTTCAGCGAAAGTAACAGCAAATCATAGATCGTTGGCTCATCGGGAAGACGCAACTCGGCAAAATATTCTCTGATGGCATTTTCAAGCTGCGTCCTTTGCACTGCATATTCTGGATGTTCCGACAATTCACTGTAAACATCTTCAAGATTTTCCGATTTTAAATCTATCCCCGCCAGAATTTCCCTCAACCCGAGATTATCAATAAAACCATTCATAACAGAAATTTTGCGACCGTATTTGTCACCATTAGGAATAGTAGCTACGCTTGCACCGGCACCAAGAATTACTACATGCGGTCCGTCACGCAGAATTTCAAGACCATTCGTCATTTTTCTCCTTCATGATTGCTCGGAAAACATACTTTCTTTTGCGTAATCTTAAATCAATACGAAATCTGAATCAGTAGTTCTTCGCCCGGTCCTGGCTGGGCGACATCCGCGATATCCTCGGCGATGGTCTCCATCATTTTCAGATAGGCAAGCTCCCGGCGGCCCGTCCAGACGAAATCCGGCTTCACGGGGAAAAGCTGCTCCTGCATTTTCTCCTTCCAGTTTTCCGAGTCGAGCGCGGCGACGCAATTCTCGTGCAGGAAAACCAGAGCAAGGTAATCCAGTGAACGTTCGTCGCAGTCCAAGGCCCCATTGTAAACTTTCTCCTTAAACCATTCCGCGACCGGGGCAAACTTGTGCCAGTGGATCAGGCATTCCTTGCCGGCTGCGGTCATTTTGCTGATGTAAATATCAAGTCCCATTGTCATGCTCCAATTTTATGTGCTTTTATTTTGTCCGACAGTGCGTCAAGAAATCCGTCTTTTTTCAGCTCACATTCCCAGACCACGATCAAATTCCAACCGAGATCTTTCAGCTGTTTTTCCGTATTCCTGTCCCTGTCAACGTTCCGTTTGAATTTCTCCTGCCAGAACTCCACATTCGTGGATGGTGTCGTCGCCTGTCTGCATCCCGGATGCCGATGCCAGAAACAGCCCCGCACCTCGACAACAGTCCGATATTTTGGCAGAACGATGTCGGGATGCCCCGGCAGATTTTTCACATGAAGCCGGAAGCGGAAGCCATTTTTATGAAGGGAAGAACGTATGATACGCTCAGGAGTCGTATTTTTTGATCCAATGCGACTCATATTCCAACTGCGTTTTTCCGGAGAGATGCGATCCATTATTTTAACTCTTCCACATACTGTTGCAGAATATCATTTCCACTTTGTTTACGCCCATACGTCCTCCAATACAGTTTGCGGCAATCCCTTTTTTCTTTTGCAATCTTTTTTGGGAATAGTTCGAGCCAAGTCACTATTGCGGATTTCGAGAATTAACGAAAAGACAGGCTCAAGGAGCTTTACAGGAATACTGTTTCCGGCAAGGCGATGAACCTTGTCTCGGGTGAACAGGGAATATTTGGGAGACGGCCAACAATCTTTGTTTACCAGAAGTTCATAGTCCTCCTCGGTGAATCCCATAATTTGAAGACATTCCCGAGGAGTAAGAAAACGATATTTGCTCTTTCCGTTATTTTGATCAAAAAAGATATTTCCGGAATTTGGATTTCTGTCCTGCTTTGTTGTGATCGTTGCAACATGATCTGTCAGCAACAAACCGTTTTCTCCAATAATTTGAAGATTTTCCTTCCATATTGTTCGACGGGATGGTGTATCATTGGGCTGACAGGCGAGCGCCTCATCAAGGTAGTTTCTACAGGTGTAATCCAAATGCAGACATGAACGCAATGTGGTTTCCTTTATCTGCAGAGTTTTTCTGAATTCGGCATTTTCAAGATCATGTGCCTTATAGAAGTCATCAAGACGTAAGGCAATATCACTTCGTCCCCCTATATAGGTGCTGATCATCAGCATCCGATAGCGGTTTTGTGGGCATCCGAATTGGGTGGCGTTCAATCGAAAATACTTGCTGTGATATCCAAGCATACTGAGAACAGAAATCCATTCATCGAAATTTATCTTGTGGCGATCAGATAAGAGCGTTGGAACATTTTCCATCAGGAGAAATTTCGGAAGCGCCATCCCAGCGGCGTGCCGTTCTTTCAGCAGACGCTCGACTTCCCAAAGCATACAGGAACGATTACCCGCATCCCTCGCAATTCCTTTGTTGTATCCATGAAGGGCACCCACATTTGACAAATCTTGGCACGGGAAGGAATATGTCATGATGTCAATGCGCCGGGGGAGATCATCCCCCTTCACATCCTGGATATTGACCATATTTTTCGTTCTTTTTATAGCCGAAAGAATTCTTCGTTTGGAATCATCGCTCAAAGTATGCAAGGTATTCCGATCCATCGGACGTTTCCCCTCTGAACTGATTTTCAGAGCCAAAAGCGTCTTGAACAGCTGCTCGGAATTCATTTTTGCAAATTCCGGCTCAATTCTGTCTGTTCTGTTGTGGATCAGGTCATAGGCAACAAGAGCATGGATGTCCCATTCGCATGTCGCAGCGATTCTGATATTTGCTCCGATGTTTCTTAGAGCCCTTGCTTGACTTCCGATACCGCTAAACAGCTCAACTATCTGTAATGGAGAACTCATTTTTTTACCGAAATCCCTGCTTGCTCGAGTCGAGTTTTGATCGCCATCATAAGTTTCGCCTGCTTCGGGGACGGCAATCGCGGCATCGGGGCATTCAGCCGACATCCGATGTTCAGCAAATCCATATCCTTTTCTGACAACAAGCCATTTTGCATTCCCTCTTCGAGGAGTCTGTTCCAAAAATCGGCACCCAAATTATATACCTGTATTTCGAGGGACAGCTGATTGTCCAAATTCTGCTCTCGCCGCTGTTCAGATTCCTGTTCCCGGATGGAGTCAATTTCAACCATGTCATCAATAAAGTCCGGAGGCAACTTCAAACTGAGGTTCCTGATTTTTTCCCATGTGCTTTCCTGTTGCGCAAAAGTTCGGATAAGTCCGCCTCGAGCGCTTTCTGTCAGGAAGTCAAAGGTTTCTTTCGCAACGAACTCGATTGCCATCACAAAAGACGGGTACAGCTCCTGAGTATTCCATATTCTGTTTATATCAATCCATTTTCCCGCGGGGATCGATGAAATGATTTTGGAGATAGTATATGGGACCAATTCAGCTTTACAGCCACCTCGAGGATACCAATCCTGGGAGTTTATGATCCGATCAGTTTCATCAAACAATATTATTGAAACTATCGCTTTCTTGAAAAAGAAATCGTTAATATAATCTTTTTTCTTCTCCCAAAGATCCGAGATGTATGCTGCGAAAACTTTCATATTCCTCGCGGCACCTTTTGCCACAGAATACGGTTTCATCAAATAAGCATTGTAGCACTTCGCGAACTTCTCTTTTGTGACTTTCTGGTTCTTCGGACTTTTTCTCAAAAAAGCCTTACGTTCGCT
>JAZUCR010000314.1:0-1534 GCA_045639225.1 Victivallales bacterium | reverse complement strand
GATCCCGGCCTTGCTGTTCAGATAGGTTTTCGCCGCAGCCAGCGTGGAGAACGTTTTGGGTTCCGCAAAGTCCGGCTGTTCCGCATTCGCCGCCAGGAACACCCCGGCTCCCCGTCCGCTCAGTGTCGGTGTCCGCCATTCGATGTTGCGTTCCTTTGTCCGGGCTTCCTCACTCGGCATGGAGAACTTCAGCTTGTAGAACCACCAGGCTTCATAGCTGTAGACCACGGTGCCGCTGGAATCGTCCCGCATCACCTTCACGTAGCCGAAGCCGACATCCGGTGCGCTGGCCCCGGTGATCTTGTATTCGTCACTCGATCCCTTGACCTCGCCCAGCAGCGCCGCCCGTACCGCGTCAGACAGTCCCGCGGGTTCAAATTCCAGCGTGTAGCCTAAAATGTCGTTTTCGGAATCCAGCCTGATGTCATCCCCGTAGAATTCCCCGTCCGCTGTTTCCCAGGTCAGGGTCGCGCCCCGCGCCTGGGAAACCACGAAACCGTCGTCATAGGTGATCCCGCTGTACGGCGTGTAGGTGTCCACCGGAGCCGCTACCGGGTACTTCATACCCACATTTGGTTTCATGTCTTTTCCCTCCAGTTTATTTGTTTGTCATGGCTTCGAATTCTGTCTCTATGACATCCTTCATCGCCTTCATCGCCGGTGCGGATCCGCTCGACGCGCCCTTTCGCACAAACGGCTGTTTTTTCATGAAAGATGTTCCCGAATTGATGGCGTTTGCAATGACGCCGACCGGCTTTTTGTTTCCCTCTCCTTTTCCGGCACCAATCTTCTTTGCGAACCGGCTGGAGAAGTGCTCACCGTACTTGCCCTGCACGTTCTTGTAGTTGGTCCGTGCCTGGCTGCTCATGTGTCCCCAGTTCACGTCCGCGTAGCCAGACTGGTTGAAGCCCACAGAAGTGTCGATTTCCACGCCGTTCCGGTCAAATTTCGCCACGCCGATTCCCGCGTTCTCCAGAATTTCTTTTTCTTCCGGAGACGGCAGTCTCGTTTCGCCGTTCCTGGCGTACTTGAACGGCTCCGTTTTGATTTTGTCCATTTCGCGCCGGATGGCCTTCTGCATGACGGCCGCGCCTTCATACAGTGCCTTTGCCGCTACCGCCGGTGCTCTCTTGTCGAGTTTTTCCAGCAGTTCGGAAACCTCCGCCATCCCGTCGATCTTCATCTCATACGGCATCGTCGTCACCCGCTTCCGGGTTGTCCTGCAGTTCGCACACCCATTCGTAATGGAACAGCCTTGTGTCTGTCTCGTACTGGATGCTGTTCAGCCACCAGCCCGATCCGCAGACCTCCCGCAGCACCCCTTCAATGGCGCTGATCACGCTTGCGCGTTCTGACAGCCTGGACAGAAAAACGTCCACCGAAGCCTGCCATGTCCGGTCGATCTTCTCGCCGTCGCCTTCTTCGCTGCCGTCTTCAAAGTCCAGACTGACCACGCCGTAGGTGCTGTCCGGTCTGTTTTTCCACTCGTATTCGACGAACGGGATATCCGTTTTTTTGAGTTTTTCCACCAATG
>JAZUCR010000313.1:0-5495 GCA_045639225.1 Victivallales bacterium | reverse complement strand
CATGGCGCAGCAGACCACATTTTTGGAAACGCCGTAATTCTCCGCGAGTTCCCGGACGCTTTTCAGGCAGCATCCCGGAGCCAGCCGCCCGTTCAGAATATCGTTTTCGATCGATGCGGCAATACTGGCGGACCGGCTCATCGTCCCTGCCGCAGTGCTGTTTTTCTGCATGGTTTTCATAAGTATCCCTGTCTGTCCAGTCGTGTCTACATCTATCCCAATCTGTCCTATAATCTTGCAATATAATCAGGAAAATGGATTTGTCAAGAAGATTTCAGTGAAAAAAAGGGAATTTTTTGCGGGTGCGGGAAGGAAAGCGGCACGGCACGAGACATGCCGCGCTCCCCGCGAACTTATAGGACCTATAGGACCTATGGGCCTCATAGGCAATCCGCGGGAGCCGAAGCGGCGAGGCGATCCTCCGATGCCAGGAGAGCTATGGAGGGCATGGATCACCGGAGCGCTTCTGCGGCTGCTGACAGCCGCAGAACGCAATCGGACTCATTTCAGGACCAGCAGTCCGTTTTCCAGCTTGAGCTGAACGCCGAACGGGGCACTCAATTCGTTCAGGATGTCGCGGATCTCTTCGGCTTCCTTGCCTTCGGCGACGGTCGGCAGACCGTTCATGTCATCCTTGCGGTCGAAGTTCAGATAAACCGGCAGCAGGGAGAACGAAGTCATTTTGCCGTTTTCGAATTCCAGTCTGGGCAGGTAAGTCTGATAATTCAGCTTGTTGCAATGCAGACCGACCTTGTTGCCGCGGGAACGGACGAACAGCGCTTGTTCGGCAGTCAGGTTGATGTCGGCATCGAATTTTTCCATAAAATCGGCGGGCAGGAATTCGACTTTGAGTCCCTGATAGATGAAATCGCCGAGGGAATAGAAGATCGGGACATTCTTATAGATCTCGATCCCGCGGAGACGGTGGCAGCCGCCGCCGAAGACCGCCGAGACACCGGCATCGATGCAGGCATGGGCGAATTCCTTCCAGTATTCCGGCGGATTTTCCACCTTCACATTGTCGGTGTCGTGACAGTGCACCATCACCAGCACATAGTCATATTTTTTCTTGGCTTCGGCAATGGCGTCGGTGATCCGTTTCTTGTCCTTGGGATTGCAGGAAGTGGAAGGCAGATCCGTCTTCGTGGTGTATTTGTTTCTGCCGACGAAGAAAACCCCTTCCGGGTCGGGTTTCAGGAATCCGGTCGCGATGGAATTTTCGCGCATGAAATTGATCCGGGTCTTCCCGGCGATGCTCTTCAGAGCCGCCATATCTTCCTCACTGACGCGGTAAACCGTATCATGACGCAGGAAATTGACACCGGGGCGGGCCGGCTGCCAGGGAGTGGCGCGTCCGGCGCGGGAAGCGTCTTCGAACGAGCAGTCCACGGCGAAAACCGCGATCTTCTGTCCCTGCGCTTCGAGCACGGCGGGTTTGGCGGCCTCTTCCAGACTTCTGCCGGTGCCGGCATGTGCCGCGCCGTAATGGTCAAGCGTTTCGATGGTGGAAAGCAGTCCGTTGTAGGAATAATCCATGCAATGGTTGTTGGCGTTGCCGAAAAAATTGAAGCCGAACCGGAAGAGTTCCTCGACATATTTGCGCCGGGTATTGAGCCAGGTACCGCCGCTGTAGGCGTTGCCGAAAAACTCGAAATCGGAAAGGTTGGTTTCGAGATTGGTCAGTTTGACATCGCATTTCTGGATAAAATCGGCGACGGGTTTGATTTTTTCATCGTATTCCGCGGGGAATTTCGCCACAAAGAGGGAATCGCCGGTTCCGGTGACGGAAAGTTTACTGCACATAACAAGATCCTTTTGTTGATGGTTTGGTTTCTCGGATATTTTCCTTAACTATACACGAAAAAGCCGGAAAATCAATTCAAAAACTGACTTTCCGGCTAAAAAAAACGCGGGATCGGCGCTCACTCGATGGTCAGCGAGGGGAAGGTATGGTAATTATGCCACTCGCCGAGCAGGGAAAGCGGAGACCAGGTGCTGAATTCGGGCGTCACGCCTTTGATGTTCCGTTCCCGGACCGCGTTGAAACGCAGGCCGCCGCCGTTGAGCAGGATCGAGGAAACCGGGATCATGATCTCCGCCGTCCAGGACCGGCTGCCGCGTTTGCCCTCGACTTTGACGCCGGGCAGCTGTTCCCAGCCGATCCGGCCGCGCCGCCGGTACATGGAACTCCAGAAACCGGCATCGTTGACAATGATCTGATTGAGCTTGCGGTCCGCTTCGGAATAGAAGAAAAGCTCGAACGTATTGTCTTTCCAGATATCGGCCGAGCCGTTGCTCCGCTGGACGGTTTTTGACTTATCCAGTGCAGGTTCCGTCAATTTCGCGCGGCAGTAAATATTGTGACCGTCGGAAAGCAGTCTGAATTCACCGGGAACGACGGCGGCTTTCGAAAAACGGTCGGCCTGCCGCAGTTCGAAGCGGGGAGCTTTTTCCCAATCGGCGGCGGACGGCTTTCCGGTGCAGGAGGCAATCTTCACGGCAAGACTGCGGCGCTGATCTTCATCGGAAAAGTTTTTTCTGCGGGCGGCCAGGATCTCATCCAGCATATATTTCCGGAGCAGATAAACCTGTCTGGCATAAATGGTGCCGGCGGTTTTCTTTTCCATCGTCTTGACGAGCTCGTCCAATTCATTCATTTTTTCGGCGGTATAAGCGAGATCCCAGAGGGTGCGCTTGGCATCGGGATCACTGGCTTTCCACGCGGTAACGAAATCCGGTTTCGCCTTTTTGGAAATGCCTTTATCCCAGAACTCTTTGAAAAGACGCTCGAGTTCGCCGAAAAACTTTTCCCCTTCGGCCGCCGCGGGACCGTAGGACGCCTTGAAATAATCTTTCAGCTCGACATCCACGTCGCGGTCGGGATTGTTCATCATGCGGCGGTGGATGTAAATATCCAGATTGAGCGGAGTGAAGCAATTGTTCCAGGAATGGGTCTCGGCATATTCTCCGGAAATCGAGTTGCGCACGGTTTTCAAAAAACGTGCGATCTCATGGGGATAGGTTTCCACCAGATAAGGCATGGCGTTGCCGAAAGCGACGCAGTGATAAGTCCACAGCGGCGTCCGGTTGCCGGTCAGCTTTGTCCAAGCGGCGATCGTCTTGACATCCTCGTCGAAAAACTTCTGCGGGGCATAGCCGATCTTGGCTCCGGCGAGACAGATGCGGACCCGGATATTGGACGGCAGTTTGCGCTTGGGCAGCTGCTGTTTCGGAGGATAGACCAGAGTCGAAATGTATTTGCCGGGGAACTTTTTCTGCACATATTCGGCGACCTGAGCAATAACGTTCCACATGATCTCGGTGTCATCGGCGCAGGGATGCTGACGGCGGTATTCCTCACAACGCTCGCAGTAGCAGCGGCCGTCGCAGGTGCTCGTATTGTCCATCGGGTCCACCATGAATTCATTGGGCATCACGAAAGGATACGGCCAGTGGGAAATGCCTTTCGGGGGTTTACCCTGAATGTACGGAAAGCCGGCTTCCTTCGTGCTTTTGCCGCTGAAATAACCGTCCACGGCTTTGATCCAGATCTTGACCACATCCGGATGCGTCCAGCAGGAATAACGGGCATTGCGTTTGCCGTCCTTCCCGAGGCTGAGACGGGTGGGATCGGAGAGCCATTGCGGATCCTTATACAGTCCGAGATAGTGTTCGGTATGGCAGCCGTAGACATGAAAACGGTCGGAGTAAAAACCGATCCGGAGCAGCCATTTGAAGACTTCATCGACATTTTTCACATATTCCTTGCCGTCTTTCTGTTTGCGGATGAAATCCCAGGAGTGGGCATCGCTGATGTAAACGAATTCGATTTTTCTTCTGATATTCAGATCGGGCACGGTCATCGTGCTTTTCCTGGGCACATATTCGATGGACGGATTGGGCCAGCGTATGCCCTGAAGATCGAGGAATTCGTAAACCCCGCGCAGGGAGCCCTGCCAGGGGGTGTGATAGAAAAGCTCGAACCAGATCAATTTCTTGTCACTGTCCCGTCCATAGATCTCGATATCGTTCCCGTTGGTGCGGATCACATATTCATTGGGCAGAAAATCCGAAGCGTCGCCGAATCCGATCTTGAAATTGACCTGATGGGGACTTTGCGTGCCAACGGTAAATTCCGCGCCGGTCATCTTTTTCAGATACTCGGCAAGTTCGTCCGCGGCGAGCCGGGTGACGGGCTTGGCATCGGCAGGGATCAGGATTCCCGCCAGCGCTTTGCCGTTTTCGGCGATTTTGAGGGGAGCCGCGTTCGATACTGCGGACAGCAGGACCAGCAGAATAAAAAGCTTTTTCATTTGGAAAGTTCCTTTATGTATTTTTGAGCTTCAAAATAGTTATATTTGTAAGGGACCTGTTTTCCGGCGGCAAGGGCCTGATGGAAATAGTCGAGAGCGGTTTTCCGATCCCCTTTCGCCCGGTAGGCCCGGCCGATCGCCATACAGGTTTTGTAACGGTTCGACGGGTGGAGTTTTTCGATTTCCAGCAGGGGTGCCAGATAATAAATCAGCAAATCATACTGTTTCTGCCGGAACAGGATCTCACCCATCATCTGAAAGGTTTCGAAATAAAAGTTGGTATGCGTCTCGGCCGGAAGCATCCGCGCCATCTGGAGCAGATCCATCGCGAGATGCAAGTCCCGCTGCGGCCAGATCAGGATCCTTGCATTCCAGTTGAGCAGATAACGCAGCTGATAGTCGCTGTAGGAATCATCCTGCCGTTCCCGTTCCAGGAAAGCCTGCAGCTCGGCGTTTTTCTTCAGCAGCATGTAGAGGGTGATCTGCACGGGAAGGATCCTGAATCGCAGGTCCGCGGTTTTGGCGGCTTGATGAGCCGCGGTGTAATGTTCGAGGGCCTCCGCATATTGTTTCGCCTTGTATGCTTTCGCCCCCTTTTCCACGGATTGCGCATAATCAGCCCCCTGCACCAGGAGGATATTCATCATGCACAATAGCGCAAAGAGTTTTTTCATTGAAATCTCCAGTTTTTTATTTTACGTTGTATTTATCCAACCGCACCTTCCGTTACATACGTGAACGGTCTGAACAATAAACTCTTCTTGACCGAACGCCGTCAGTCCTCCGACGAATGTCGGAAGCCGTTTCCCAATACAGTAATTTTCACTCAGGTATTATCAAAAGTCAAGTATTTTTCCGGAAAAAAGGCAAAAATTATTCCGGTTCTGCGTAATCCGGCGGCATCGCAGCCGGACTGTTCATACGGGGAAGAAAAATTGCATTTGAAAAATCTCGATATCGGCTGTATTTTAAATATACCGGAATAACCCGGGAACCGAGAGAGGACAATGGTAAAATGGTTGCTTTGAAGGATTTGAAAAATATATTGATCAGGCTGGGTCTCAAACCGGGAATGAAACTGATGGTCCACAGCAAATTTTCCTCCTTCGGCGGCGTGGAAGGCGGACCCGAAGCGTTCTGCCGCATACTGATGGAGATCCTGACTCCGGAAGGCACACTCAT
>JAZUCR010000312.1:0-2423 GCA_045639225.1 Victivallales bacterium | reverse complement strand
CCGACTTGACTTGCGCGGCAGGTTCGGACAGCGGCACCAATGGCGGCTGGGAAGTCTGTCCACCTGCAGGAACGTGCAGTTCTGTGCCCAGAGGTCCCGGTGATGAAGGTAGATGTAGAATGCCCGGTCATAGCGGCTTTTCATTTTTCCGTAATCCTCTTCGATCTGGATGCCATGCCGCAGCGCCTCGTCAAGAATCCGGAGCAGAACGCTCTCGTCACCGGCAAGGGTGAAGACATCCCGCATCACCCCTTCCGCCCGTGTCATTGCCTTTTCCGGCAAGGTGCGGAATGCGTCCTGGATTTCGTAGAGTTTGTCTTTTTCGAAGTCGATAAAGTCCAGACATCCCTGTTCGGCGAAGAATGCCTGCAGGAGTTTTCTGGACGTCTGGCGAATGACGGTCATCGGATTATACACTCTCATGGGCCGTGTCCTTTCTCTGTTATGGGTTCCGTTTTCCGTTTGACATTTTGTTTGTCTGAGTATAAATTATCACAGGGTATGGGTAATATAACGACTCATACCTGCGGGAAAACGAAAATTTTTGAATTTTTTTTGGAGACAAGGCCATGCAGGTTGGAAAATACAGACTTAAACGGATGATCCGCATCGTGGATATGATGCGGAAGCAGCAGTATCCGAATTTCAAGAAGATCAGCAAGGCATTTCAGGAGGCGACCTTCGACACCTCGGAGACCATGATCCTCACTTGCACCAGAAAAACCATTTGGCGTGATATGAGGGTTTTGAAGGATGAGTTCAACTGTCCGTGGGAATATGACCGGAGCCGGCACGGGTTCTATCTCACCGATCCGCATTGGGACTTTGCCTATCCCGCCGATCTGAGCGAGACCCAGATGATGGCGCTCCTTATGGGACGGCGCATCTCGGAGAACATTTTCCCCGAACCTCTGAAGGGAGAAATCTGCCACGCGGTGGATTATCTGCTCAACGTGGCGAACCCGGACTTGGTGAAGTGCTCCTTCGTTTCCCAGATGAAACTCTTCTCCGCCCAGACTGGCAAAGTCGACGAGGAAATATTCGACTGCGTTTACCGGGCATGGCGGGACCATGTGTGTCTGAAGATCACTTATCGGGATTATCAGGGAAACGTCTCAGAGCGGGAGATCGAACCCCACGCGCTCTTCTTCCGGAATAATAATTGGTATGTACACGCGCGCGCGGCTGATGCCGATACCCCGCGCAGTTTCATGATCCACCGTATCCAGAAGGCGGAGATCACCGAGAAAGCCTTCGCGCCGGACCCGGAAATCTACGGGAATATCCATTTCACGCTGACGCCGGTCAAGAATGTCGTGCTGAAGTTCCACAAGGACATCCACGACTCCATCTTCGCCATGCCGTTCCATGAGCAGCAGGAAATCGTCTGGGAGACGGACGATCCCGTGTTCAAGCTGGTCAAGATTCCCGAAGCGCCGATGGAAATCCTCGTCGAGAGAATTCTTTCTTATGCCGGGAAACTGGTCGTGGTCAAGCCCAAGATACTGAAAGACAGAGTCCGGGAGGCGGCGGCAGCGGTCTTTGAGACGCACCGGGGGTGAATCAGGTGCAGTGCGGGATGCCCCGACTTTCTCGCCGGAAAGGGGCGGTTGTGCGGCGACGGACGCGGCGACCGATGATCTGCCGGGGATCAGACCGTTTTGCGGAGGTCGGCTGATTTTCGTTGAAATTGAGGATTTTCGATTATTATAGTAAAACCGACCCCGGAATTTTGAGGCGGGAGGTCGTTTTCGGAGGACAAGCGGGGGGTGATGGCATAAACCGAAAAAAAGTCGTTTTCGTGCGAATATAACCATCGACTTCCTGCGGATGATTTTTGAGGCGGGGCGTCGGGCTTTCCGGGGTCTCCGGTCATTGCGGACAAAAACCGTCGATATGCGTTAAGTCAAAAATGCGGGAGGTCAGAGAATTTTATTATTTTTCTCCGAAACGCAGTCCCTGCGGACACGAAAGAACGACTTGCCGGGCGGTTTTTCCAATGCTCTCATTATTATAACATTGCGGAAAATGAAGATTGCAGGAGGTCGTCATTCTCGGTCCGCATACAGGAGGTCGGCTCGCCGCCGACATGTTTCGGGACTTATGCATTCTCCAGTGGAGGTCGTGTTGGCCGTTATGGCGGAGAATTTCGGGGTTTTTTCATAGGATTTTGGCCCCGGATTTCCCGCCGATAATTCTCCGGCGGAGAAAGCATCTTTGGAGCATATTTTGCAAATCCCGCTGGTACAAGGGGTTTTGCGCGGCAATAAAAAAGCCCGTATCCGAGGGCTGGACGGGCGGAGAAACAAAAAATGGGGTGGTAGATGGGACTTGAACCCACGACCTCCTGGGCCACAACCAGGCGCTCTAACCAACTGAGCTACGACCACCATGTCAAATATGCCACCAATATAATCCCTTTT
>JAZUCR010000311.1:0-4158 GCA_045639225.1 Victivallales bacterium | reverse complement strand
CCAGCTCGCCGCTTTCGGATCCAGTTCGAAATTCACATACAGGTCCTGATGGACTCCGAACATGACCATGCCGGAAAGGATGCTTTTCCAGTCGGGACAGAGCAATACCGGACCGGCATGCGGACTGTCCGCCGAGCCCTGATATTTGGCATCCTGAAAGATCAGACAGCCGTCCCTGGCGGTGATTTTTTGTTTCCGCCAGCGGATTTTGGGTTTGGCGGCATATTTTTGGATCTTTGAAACGACCTCACGGGAATAGGAATCCCGGGCCTGACCGGATGCACACGGCATGATGGTGAAACGGATCGACATGGTATTGATCGGACACAGCGGCGTTCCTTTTCCCCGACGCCAGGTCATGGTAAGCAGCGGCGAGGAATCGGAAACGGAAAAACGCTGGATCATCGGGATTCCGTTGAAGTTGAAATAGACATCGACTCCGGAGGATTCCTTCGTATTGAAGACCTCATATTTTTTCGGCTCCAGCACCCGGCTGTCGATCCCGTTGATCACGATACTGGTGAAATCCCGGCGGGAGAAACCGGTCTTGTTGACCGGCGCCGGCATTCCGAGAAGCACCTGAGGCTCCCTGGTCGGCGACGGGTTGGTGTAGCGGAAGGTCACCACATAACCGGTAAAGCTGTTTTTCAGCAGATACGGTTCGCCGCGTTCGGTGGCTGCGACATAGGCATTATTGTGTTTGCGGCATTCCGCGCCGGAAACGGACACGGCCGCCAGGCAGAGCAAAGCATAAAGCAGTTTTTTCATCTCAGTCTCCATCCCCCATGAATTTGAATTGACCCCACAGATCCATGTTCATATTGTTTTTCATGGTCATCGCGAACGAGGCGGAAATATTGTTCGCCGTAACGGTCCGACGCTGGGAATAAACGATATTGCCGAACCAGACGGAATAAGGCGCGGGCCGGTTTCTCCGCATTCCGCTGAAGGGGACAAACATTTCCGCCGTCCAGCCGTTGTCGTCATACTTCGATTTCAGCTGGAGCCCGGTGCATTTGAACACCCCGCCGACTCCTTCGGCGACGTCGCGTTCCGCCTGGTAAAGGTCGCCGTGCGGATTGAACGCAAACTGGTAAAAGTAGTCTTTCTTCATACCCGGCGAAGCGAAAAATTCCCAGCAATCGGTATATTTCCAGACCTCGCCCGGATTGTCCTTCGGCTTCTTCAAGGCAGTGAACAGCACATAGATCCCATGGTCGTTCCACATCATGCGGACGGACGGTTTTTCCGGAAACCGGTATTCGCCGCCCTGACATTCCTTGAGTTCGCACAGTACGGCGCGTTCCCACGCCGGATCATCCCCGCTGCCGTCGATTTGGATCTTCTCCTGTGAATTCAGCCGGAAGATCCGGTAAAGCGGGGTCAGCGTGTTATGGTAGGCCCGCGCGGTGGTGATCTGTTTCTTCCACGGTTCGAGGAAATAATCCAGCCGCTGTGCTTCGATCGAACCGGGCTTGACCGCCTTTTTAGCTTTTTTCAGCAGTCCGTCCAGCTTGTCGATCGTTTTCAGGTCGAACGCTTTGTAGAGCTCTTTCGGCGTAATGTTTCCGCGCATGGCGGCATCCTCGGTCACCGTCTTGATCTGCGGGATCGCTTTCTTTTCCCAGGTCGTGACCAGCAGACCGTAAAACTCTTTCAGATATTTGCCGGCTTCGGGACCGTAGAGCAGTTCCCAGTGCTCATCCAGCGCAGCCTGCACGTTGAAACGGGGATTCCACATCGCCCGGTAGGCCGGATAATAGGAATAGTAGAAATGGTTGTCATGTCCTGCATCGAAGAAGATATATTCGCGCCAGAGATCGTCGCCGAGCAGATTGATGAAATCACCCATATAACGACCCTGCAGTGCAGCCGTGATGGCATAGACGCCGACGCCGTAGCAGTAATTGCCGACCGGACGGCCGGTGATCCGCCGCCATTCCGAAAAAACATTTTTCCATGCCTTCCGGTAGGCCGAAGACGGCGTCATGACCGGGCATCCCATACAGATTTTCAACTGCAGGTTGTCCGGCCAGTCGTATTTCCGTACTGGCGGCAGGGTCCGCGAGGAATAACAGCTGGTGGCCAATTTCTTGTCCGGAAACCGCTGCTTGAGTTTTTTCGCCAGTTCGATGTTGAAATGGGCGTAAAGGTCGCTCAGACAGCCGGTCCGCAGATTTTTCCGCGAATCAATGATATACGGCTTGCTCCGTTCATTCATCAGATCGGCCACATAGGTGTCTGCCTGACCGAACACCACGTATTCCGAGTTCGGCACGTGCATTCCCCATGCCTCGCGGATCTTCTGGTCGCCCGCATAGAATTTCGCCACCAGCTCATCCACAAAAAAGTCGATGAACGCAGGATTGGTGATGTCGAAATAGTTGCCGATATGCGCCCGAGGATTGTAAAAAAGATGTCCCGCCCGGTACCGGAAGAACAGCATCTCGATTTTGTCCGGATAGGCTTTGGCCAGATTCAGCGGATTGGGCGAGTGCGAGGAATAGTAGCGGGTGGACGCGCCGTTCCGCCATGCCGGACCGAAATCCGACAGCTGCTTTTTCCCCGGCACCTTTTTCTCGCTCAGTGCATAGGAATAATGATAAAGCATGAACGGTTTGTCGTGATAGCTGACCGGGTCAACGGTCAGGTTCTTCACCTTCGGGGCATAGATCCCGATATTCGGATAGTAATAACGCATACCGACGAACCGTTCGCAGAAATCATACGCGCCGTATGCCGTGCCGTTGACCCGGATGCGCGGAATGTCCAACGCATTGTAGAAATCCGTGGTCGAGCCGTCGCGTCCGGCGATGATGATCCCGCGGTCGAACGTGAACACCTTGAACTCGTCCAGGCCGAGCTGGGAAGGATCGAGCCCGTTTTTCCGGGTGATCGGGTTGTCGCCCAGCACGATCCAGTAACGGTATTGCTTCAGTTTGGGAGAATTAGGTTTCAGGATGACCGGCTTCTTCCCGGTCGAGGAGAGGAACGCATGCTGGATCCCTTCCGCCGCCAGCGCAACGGATCTTCTGACTTTGAAAACGAATTTCTCCTTCGCAGCCTTGCCGGTTTCGGCTGAAAGATCGCAGACGATCGCGAATTGGAGTTCGCCGTTTCTGACCAGTTCGATCGGGTTCTGATTGACCGGTTTTTCAAACGTCACCAGATTCAGCGCGGGATTTGCATAGTTGTTCCCATCCGCAGGAAAAGCCAATTCGGCCGTCAACAGAAAAGCACATGCGCATAGCCTTTTTTTCATTGGACACCTTCTGTTTTATTCATTTGGCCGTTTCGATCACTTGTTGCCGGATTTATTGGCAAAAAGATTTTCCTGCCCCATTTGATTGGGGCTGCGGAGTTCAACGTGCCCGTCATAAAAAACGACCGTCATCTTCCGATCGTGACGATACTGGAAATGGGCAGTATCAGTCATTCCAGACGTAGTCCCCTCTCCGAAATGCATGACCGAAGAAGCATTCTTCACCGATGAGAGAGGTTTAATCACATATTTGTTGGTAACGGAAGCACTGGTGCTGGCCGGCGGATCGTAATACTTATTGTGAAACAGCGAATTGATTCCCGGTTTTCCGCTGTTGTGCCCGGTAAACTGGTTTTGAGCGGCACTTTCTCCGGAGAATTGTCTGCCGGTCGGACAGAACGGCCAGTTATGCTGACGCAGTCCAAGGAATTTGGCAATCGCCTCGCCCGTCGCGCCGGAGCCTTTTTGCAAAACGATATCGAACGACTTATATGTCCACTCGCCGTTATATGGTCCATAGAGCCAGAAGGGCATACCGTAGTCCCTGTAACTTCCGGCATATTCCAAATCCTGAAGATTCAACTGTTTGAAGCTGTTCATACAGCTGACTCTGTGTGCCTGCGCCCGAGCCTTGTTCAGTGCGGGCAGCAGCATGGCGGCCAGGATCGCAATGATCGCAATGACGACAAGGAGCTCTATCAAAGTAAAGCTCTCCACGGTGAAACTTTTTCTCAGATTTTTGTTCATGCTCTTTCCTCCTATGATAAATTTCCACTCCGATTCGGAGTTTTTTTCGTTTTTTTAAGCTGTTTTCAACTTAAATTGGGTAAAATCCTCAAAAATCCATTTGTTTTTGAGAATCCGATATATGATTTCGAGGAATTTTCTGGCGAGAG
>JAZUCR010000310.1:0-9201 GCA_045639225.1 Victivallales bacterium | reverse complement strand
CAGCTTTCCTATGCGATCGATGCGCTCGTTTCGCTGCGCTGCCCGCCGTTCCCTGTGATCGGTTTGGCCAAACGCAATGAGGAAGTTTTCATCCCCGGCTGTTCGGATCCGATCCTGATCGACAAATCCCGGCCGGCGCTCAAGCTCCTGCAGGCCATCCGCGATGAATCCCATCGTTTCGCGATCACCTATCACCGTGCTCTGCGTATGCGCACGATCCGCAATTCGATCCTGGATGAGATCCCCTGCGTCGGCGAGGTCCGCAAACAGGCTTTGCTGAAAAGTTTCGGCTCGGTGACGAGACTCCGTAAAGCAACCCCGGAACAGATCGCCGCCCGGGTCGAAGGGATCGGACTGAAATCTGCTTCCGAAATCGCCGATTATCTGGCCAGACATCCGGCCTCCGGCGACCTTGATATTTTATAAATTTTATCGAAAAATTACTGAAACCGTTTTGGTGCCGGGTTCCTTTTCTGCAAAAGAAAAAAGTTTTTTATTGAAAGATATTGCTTTTATAATAAAATTGTAGTATATTATCAAAATTGATAAAATACGGAAATGAGAACTGGAGAGCTGCGCAAAATATGAATACCAACTGGATTGCTGTAATTATTCTTTACTGCTGGCTGCTGGCTGGTTTGTTTACCGTCAAACAGCTGAAAAACAGGCCCAAGGCGAATCAATATCAGATCCTTGCTTCATTTTTTATCGGACCGTTCGGTTTAGGCTGGTTATGGATTCAGGAAAACCAGGACAAAATCCGCCAGATCTGGCAGTTCAAAAAATCGAAGTCAGAGGAAAATACCGATTATTTGAATTTGATTTTTCTGGACAATCATGGACAGGATCTTTTTGCCGGGAAATCGGACAATTCCGATGTCATCCATTATGTAAAAAAGATGGTATACGAGGCTGTGACCCGCCGCAGCAGCGATATTTTCATTGATCCGAAAGACGATGCTTATATAGTCAGGTTCCGGGTGGACGGCATGATTCGGATCTATGATACGATGCTGGAAGCGAAAGCTCTTTCCTCCATCAGTATGATCAAAGCGGCTTCCGGCATGGATATTGCGGAAAAACGCCGGCCGCAGGATGGGATGTTCAGTGTATTGTATGAAGGTGTCAATACCTCGTTCCGTGTTGCTACTGTAGGGGTATTCGGCGGCGAAAAAATCACCATCCGGGTGATCTCTTCCGAGAACAGCAAACGCGATTTGAATGATATCGGCATGTCTCCGGAACAGCTTGCCATTGTCCGGAGCGGGGTGAAACTGCCGTCCGGGATGATCCTGATGTGCGGACCGACCGGCAGCGGTAAAACCTCGACCCTGTATTCGATGCTGGGCGCCATCGATTACTCTATGAAAAATGTGATCTCCATCGAAGACCCGATCGAGCGGGCGGTGCCGCATATCAGTCAGATGGAAGTCAATGTCAAAGCCGGAATTACCTTTGCTTCTCTGCTCCGCAATGCCTTGCGGCAGAATCCCGATGTCATCTGCGTCGGCGAGATCCGCGATGAAGAAACCGCCGAAGTCGCCGCTCATGCCGCTCAGACCGGTCACTTGATTATCGCCACTCTCCACAGCAATGACAACATCGGAACCATCATCCGTCTCACTGACCTGGGCGTGCCGCTGCGGTCGATTGCCGCTTGTCTCCATCTGATTATTTCTCAACGGCTGGTCCGGAAACTTTGTCCCCATTGCCGGAAGAAAGCCGAGCTCACTGCCGAGCAGCTGACCTTCTGCAGCCAGTACGGAATTCCGACCGATTCTCTTTACACTGCTTCCGGCTGTCCCGATTGTGATCATACGGGGTTCGCCGGTCGTCAGGCGGTGTTTGAAATGCTTACCATGACCAATGAACTGCGTGCTGTTATGGAATCTTCCGGTTCATCGGTTTCCGCCATTCAGGATTACATTGAGAAAAATCAGGGCGAAAACACCATCTTCAATATTACCGGCAATATGCTGCTCCGCGGTGAGATCCCGCTGGAGGAATTTGAACGCGTCAATATTAATTTCTGAGGAGAGCTTTTATGGGAACTTTATTAGTTTTGATTGGCGGTTTGATCGGGGCCTCCACCGTTTATAAAAAGAGTTTCATGGCCAACTGGATCTTTCTGATCAACCTCGCTTTTTCGATTTATACCAGTGTTTTTCTGGCTCCGCTGGTGGTCCCCCTGCTGGATATTCCCGGGCTGGATTCCGGTTATAAAAATGCCATTGCGATCGGCGGTGTTTTCATGGTTGTCGATTTTATCCTCAAGAAAATCACCGAACAGATCATTCCAAACCCGGAAAACGATTTCAATTTGCCCGCTATATCACGGTTGTTCTCGGTCGGCGCAGGTTTACTTTCCGGCATCATGATCGTCGGCATCCTGCTGTTTTGTTTCATGCAGACTCCCTTTGTCAACGGTCTTTCTCAGAAAAAAGAACTGCGCTCCACTGCCCGCAATACCTTGATGGGAGTGGTTTATACGGTCAATGCTTTTTCTTTTCAATCCCTCTCGCCCGAAGCAGTAAAAGAATTGCAGTCGATCCGGCTGATTCCCAGGAAGAAGGATCCTTCTGCCAGCGAAGATCAGACGAAAACCGAACCGTCGCAGGATCAAACCGATCCGAAGGATAAACCTGCTGACGAGAATGCGAAAAAGGATTCTTCCGAAGCTCCCGCCAAGGCTGTCGATAAGCCTGAAGAGACCAAAAAACCGGCGGAGACGCCTCCTGCCAGGTCATGATCCTCTTTGCGGTCTATGGCTCTGCCAGAGAAAAGCTGAAAAATCGTTTCGATCGGCTCAGAGAGAATAACGGGCAGCTGCGCCTTCCAGCAGCAGTGCGCACATATCCGGGAAACTCATCCCCATGGCTTTGGCGGCTTTGGGTACCAGACTGTTCGCCGTGCAGCCCGGAATCGCATTGCCTTCCAGCATGATGAACTCACCGGTCTGGACATTGACGATCATATCGGTGCGGAGAATGTCCTGCGCGCCGGAAAGCCGGAAGAATTCCAGTGAGGCCGCCCGCAGTTTTTCCTGAATCGGTTCCGGAACGGCCGGGGCGTGGCACAGATACTGGGTTTCGCAGGTTTTGTGCAGATACTTCGCATCGTAGTCGTAGACCTTCGTCGTATAGCGGATTTCGATCATCGGCAGCGCTTTGCCTGCAATCATGCCGAGCGTCACTTCCACTCCGGCAAAGAATTCCTCCACCAGTGCATCCGCCCCGTATTGGAAAACCAGATCCAGCGCCTTGTCCCAGTCTGCGGGCGAGTCTACCACGGAAAGCCCGTAAGTGGACCCTTCCGACACCGGTTTTACTACCAGCGGGAATTTCAACCCCGCGGGGATTTCCCGATGGCTGGGATCGATCACTGCGTATTTCGCATTCGGGATGCCGTGGGCGGACATCAGCTTTTTTGATTCGATCTTGTTCATGATCAGTGAGCAGGCGGCCGACCCCGACCCGACAAACGGAATCCCCGTATCTTCCAGCAGTTTCTGGATTCGCCCGTCTTCGCCGAATCCGCCATGCAGCACCGGCCAGACGATCTGGGCCTGTTTCATTTCCGGCGAGATCGCCAGTTCGCGGATGTCATATTCGGAAACCTCGTATCCTTTGCTGCGCAGTGCGTCGGCGATCGCATGCCCGGATTCGAGCGAGACCTCCCGTTCACTGCTGGTACCGCCTTTCAGCACTAAGACATTCAAGGTTTTTTCGCGCATTTTCCGATTTTCCGACATTTCAGCAAACCTCACTTCCGGGATTAATTCTATTTTATGAGTTTTCCAGACTCGTTCCTTCATTTCCAGCAGCAGCTTGCGGAAATCCGCCAGACTTCCCGTCTGACTGCCCGGTTTCCGGACAATCCAGTTGGCATGTTCCGGACTGACCTGGAAAGAACCGCTTGAGAGGCCTTTACAGCCGGCTTCTTCCAGCAGTTTGCCTGCCGGGGCTGCGGCGGGGTTCCGGAAAATACTGCCGGCACTCCGCCCTTTCGGGGCCTGTTTCCGGCGCGCGGCTTCCGCGCAGATCAATTCCTTTTCCGCTTCCGGATCCACTTTCTGGAATTCCAGAACCGCTCCCGTTATAAGCATATTGTCGCGCAGAAACGGTGATTTCCGGTAACCGAATCCCAATCCCGCCGGGGGCAGGGAGAATTCATGGATATCCGCCGCGGAAAGTGATATCATTTTTACTTCTTTGACCAGATCCGCAATACAGATTCCCCGGGCGCCGGCGTTCATCGCCAGTCCTCCCCCCAGTGTGCCGGGGATGCCGGACAAACCGGAGGCTCCTCCCAGTCCGTGGTCCAGGGCAAAACGGACGATCTCGCTCAGGGGACAAGCCGCTCCGGCGAAGATCCGATGGTCGTCGAGCAGCCGCAGAACGGAAAAATCACCGCCCGGAAGCAGTTTGATAAAAACCACATCCGTCAGCGGTGTATCCGAACCGATAAAGTTCATGCCTCCGCCGATCATCTGGATTTTCAGGCCGGCCTGTTGAAATGTCCGGATGCGGTCGATGGCATCGGCAATGGTTTTCACCTCGGCGAGGAGACAGTAAGAAGACCCCGCGCCCAGACCTGTGATATCATTCCACGCTGCTTTTCGGCAGTATTTCTCCGTGATTCCGGCACTATTCGATTGCGGCTGTTCCATTTCGACTTATTTCTTTTTATAAACCGCTTTCGGATCAAAAATCCGTTCTTCGATCACGGTGAGTTCGCCGTTTTCGAGCTTGCGGAAAAAGCAGGACTGGTATCCTTCATGGCAGGCGGCTCCGCCGATCTGATCCACTTTGAAGATGACCGTATCCATATCGCAGTCCACCAGAATTTCCTTGACCAGCTGCGAGTTGCCGGATTCTTCTCCTTTTTTCCAGAGCTTGTTGCGGGAGCGGGACCAGTAGGTCGCTTTGCCGCTTTTCAGGGTCTCGTTCCAGGATTCTTCGTTGATATAGGCCAGCATCAGAACTTTATTGGTTTTCCAGTCCTGGGCAATCGCGGGGATCAGTCCTCCGCTTTTTTTGAAATCGAGTTCGATCATTTTTACTCCGTGTTCCAGAATTTCAGTTGAAGGGTTCAGTCAGTTTCTGCTGTTTCGCGGCGTTTGGTTCTGCCGGCTTGGCGGCAGGCTTTTCAGCCGGTTTCGCAGCCGGCTTGGCGGCAGGCTTTTCAGCGGGCTTGGCCGCAGGTTTTGCAGCGGGTTTTGCCTCCGGCTTTTTCGCAGCCGGTTTTGCAGCGGGCTTGGCAGCAGGCTTTTCAGCCGATTTTGCAGCGGGCTTGGCAGCGGGTGTCGCAGCCGGTTTTTCTGCCGGCTTGGCGGCTTTTTCCTGAGCCTGCGGACCGGCGATCCGTTTGGCCTGGGATCTGCCTGCCGGTTTCACTTTGCCGTCTTTGACATATGTTTCCTTCACTTTCGGGTTGTCCTTTTGGGTGGCGGCTTTATCCGATTCCGGGCCTTTCAGCGAAATGGTCAGATGGTAATTGATATATTTTTCCTCCGGTGCGACACCGTGCAGATCGATGATATTGCCGGGGAGGGCCACCATTTCATGCTGAGTGGGGGGGCAGATATTGCCCTGGGAGTCGATCCAGGTGAAATGATACCAGACGGTCACTTGCGGATCGCCGCAGAACACCCAGCGGAAATAACCCGTGCGGCTCAGCAGCGTACTGGCATCCACAGTCAGCAGTCCTTCATCATTGATCATGGTTTTGGCGCTCAGCAGTTCGATGGAAAAACTGCTGTTTCCGATCAGGGTGATCCGTTCATCAGCCGCTCTCTGCTTGATCGGTTCTTCCGTCATGCAGCCGGACATGAGCAATACGGCGGCGCAGGCACCGATAACGACTTTTACAATCTTCATGTGGAATTCCTCCTAGCGTTCTTTTATTTGTTTTTGCGTTGCAATGTCAATATAACCCAATATTTCGAAATGTAAAACTCCGATTCCGGAAAATCAGTAAGAAATAATCGTGGCGATCAGTTCCAGTTTTTCCGAGCCGAGTGCGGTGATGGAATGGCCTTCCCCGCTTCGGGTCAGGGTACTGTCTCCGGCCTGAAGGATCCGTTTCACGCCGTTGTCATCGGTTTCCGCTGTCCCCGACAGAATATAATAGATTTCATCCTCGTTTTCATGCACATGCCAGCCGATGGAGCAGCCGGGTTCCAGCACCAGCTTCGCGAACAGCCGCATATTCGGATTCAGCTCGCTTCCCTTGGCGTAAATATGGTTGAAGGTCACATCGCCTTTGCCGTTGCGAACTTCATGCCGGAGTTCCGGCTTCCAGTCTTTTTCCTGTTTGAACATCTTATGATCTCCTTGTTGAATTAGTGGACCGGTCCGAAGATATTGCCGTATTTCCGGCTGTTGAGCGCTTCCGTGAACGCACTGATTTTGGTGAACGTGCTGCACGGGTCGATCGTCTGGTCCATGCAGTCGCCGTCCAGCGTCAGCAGCGGCACATTGATCTTCCGCAGTTCTTCCCGCAGCAGCTTGGCAAAACAGCTGTCCGAGAGCGAACACCGGCCGAAGCCGTGGTTGTAAAGGATGCAGCCGGTCAGCTTGGCGCGCTGTGCCGTCGAGACAATATAGGATACGCGCAGTTTCGGGTCCAGATACCCCGTGGTCAGCAGTTTACGCGCCAGCGAACGATACGGATCATCCGGATCGAGTTTCTGCCAGTCTACAAAGTTCACTTCCTCGAACACGATCGGAACGCAGCAGGTGTCTTCCACAAAATCCAGGATCTTCGTATCGTAGAACGGCGGCAGATGCAGCCACAGGATCCGGTGGGTATCTTCCAGCGAACAGCGGGTCTTCATGATTCGTTCCCGGTCCTGCAGTTCTTTCAGGAACTGGGACTGGATATCGATCAGTTCCTGCCGTCCCCACAGCTGGGAGAACATCACGGCATTGTAAACCGCTTCGGTCCCGCGGATCAGCGGCGGACTGTTCCACCTCAGTTCATTGCATTTCTGCGTGATTTCCGCGGCTTCATTAGAAAGCTGGCAAGCCTCGGATAATCTCCCCATATCTATCTTGATCCCCATGGCCTTTTCCATCAGCGATACCGATTTTTCCAGTCCCTCGGCAATCGTTTCCACCGAATTGCTGTCGCTCATGCTGATCGGGGTGTTCAGCGAATAAAAACGGTCTGAAACGCCGGCCTGACGCGCCAGATCCGCAAATACCCGTTCCCCCTGCTGGCAGGGCTGCGAGGTCGAAACACAGAAATCCGGGGTCGGCAGTTTGGAACCTTCCAGCACGCGCAGGAACGAACAGGTCTCCGCCGTGAATCCCTTGTAGGCCGCCATATCCAGCGCCTTTTTGATCCGTTTCGGATTCCGCGCGAACAGCGCCGCATAGGTTTCCAGAGTCATGATCCGGACGCCCAGCGCATTCAGGATTTCGGTCGGATAGAACAGATTGCGGCCGACCAGCAGATGGCTGCCGCTTTTCGAGAAGAATTCCCGGCGGGTCGAGTTCGCCCGCATCTGGATCGATTTCAGCGGGATATCCGTCACATAATCCACCTGGCGCGGGGAAAGCGATCCGCGCAGGTCGGCGTATTGACGGGCGAGACACGCCGCACCCAGAGCTCCCATCACCCGATGATATTTCGGGATCAGGATCCGGTTCGAGGTGATTTCCTCCAGATAATGCGCCACCGCACTGTTGGATGCGACTCCGCCCTGGAATACGATATCGCCCTTGTAATGGAACAGCAGTTCGCCTACGCCGGAAATGATCGTCCGCGCCTGCGCCCGGCAGGCCGCTCCGATGATCTGTCCGATCGGGTAACGGTTCTTGAATTTATTGATCGAGGTGGCGCTGAGCACGGCACAGACACTGGAAAACTCCAGTTCCGTGCTGTAATCCGCCAGTTTTTCCATTTCTTCCACGGGAACATTCAGTTTCAGCGCCACACTGTCCAGAAACGCTCCCGTTCCCGCTGCGCAGATCCCGCTCATCTTCGAGTTCCACATGTGCATGGCATCGTTGTAGATCATTGCCTTGCTGTCCTGGCCGCCGACGTCCAGGATCGCCTTGCAGTCCGGGTAGAAATGCAGGGCGCCCGCCACATGTGCGGAAACTTCGCTGACCTTGAAATCGAACGGCAGATATTTCCGGGTGTCTTCGACGATCTGACTGCCGGTCACCACGGTGCAGGCGATTTCCCGGCGCTCCACCTTGGCTTCGGAAAGAAAGTCCAGCACGATTTTTTTGAGCGCTCCGTGGTTGCATTGTCCGCATTGTGCGCAATGGCCCGTGCAGCTCAGGGAATGTTCCGAGGAAACCGGACGCGTACGCTGGTAAATCTGATGTTTGACCTCACCGGATTCCGTCAGAAGGACCGCTTTGAAAGTCGTCGAACCGATATCTATACCTAAATAATAACTCATTCGTATTCTGCCTTATCGTGTTGCAATAATATATAATAACAATAATATAGCACGAATAAAGGTTTTTTTCCAATCCGGGCAGCAAAAATCTTTTAATCTTTTCGATTTTCATTCTCTGCCGGAGAATGGACGCGGTACGGGATCAGGACCCCGGATATGCGGTTTGAAACCGCTTTCGGTCGGCTTATTCGAAATAGGATGCGCCGGAAGTTGCAGACTCGCAAACTCTTACGCGGGAAAGCCGGATCCCCGGCTGATCGACCGCCGGTTTCAGCCGCTTGTAGATAAACATGGCCAGATTTTCACTGGTCGCATTGGTCGCTTTGAAATACGGATGCTCGTTGAGATTTTTGTGATCGAGTTCACCCAGCACGGCATCCAGCTCTTTTTTGAGCACTTTGAAATCCATGGCGATGCCGATCTCATCCAGTTTTTCCGATTGAATGAAAACCTGTACGGTCCAGTTGTGACCATGCAGATTGGCACAGTCGCCGTGGTAGCCGCGGAGTGAATGCGCTGCGGAAAATTCGCGGTGGATATCCAGTTCGAACATTGATTTTTCCCTTGATTACTGTTGTTTCTGTAATTTCGATTCAGCCCGCTTGCGGGCAATCCGGAATGCCTCGGCGAGACTCCCGAAATCGGCTTTCCCCTGTCCGGCAATATTGAAGGCGGTGCCGTGGTCCACACTCGTCCGGATGATCGGCAGTCCCAGTGTCGAGTTGACTCCCCGGTCGAAAGCCAGCATCTTGAACGGGATATGTCCCTGATCGTGATACATG
>JAZUCR010000309.1:0-2517 GCA_045639225.1 Victivallales bacterium | reverse complement strand
CGGGTCTTTTCCAGCAGACGTTTCAGCCGTTTCGGTTTGCCCGACGGAACTTCCAGAAAACCCGCGGCTTTATAGAGCGGACGCATGAAGGGATTCTGAAAATTCCGCTCGTGCATCATGAACCGGATCGGCCGTGTAGTGCAGGCGGAAATCAGGAAGATGTCGACAAACGATGCGCTGTTGGCGGCGAGGAGTGCAGGACCCTCCGCGGGGATCCTGTCTCTGCCGATGATCCGCAGCCGGTACATGGTTCCCAGGAGCATTTTCATCAACATGCGCAGCAGGAATTGCGGCATCAGGATGAATGTGATGATCGACAAGGCGAAAGTCACGATCGCCAGTCCGAAAGTGACCCGGAAAATCGGAATCTGATAATGGAACATCAGATAGGACAGAGACATTGCACCGATCAGTCCCAGCCCGAACGGGACATAGAACCAGGCAAAATAGGCCGGCCGCTGGTCCCGGTTGACGAAATACTGCTGATAAGCCTGAACCGGCACCAGGGTCAGACCGGAGAAAAAACCGATCCCGGTCAGCAGCAGAAACAGCAGTCCGCTTTCGATATACATATCTGAATAATACGGCAGGGCGCCAATCAGAATATAGAGGATCGTCATCGCCAGGGCGGCCGGCGGAACCAGTCCGATTTCCACATTTCCGCGGCTTCTCCAGGCGCCGACCAGACAGCCGGCAAGACTGCCGAGAACGGTTGCCGGCAGCAGCAGAAACAGATAGATGGGCTCACCCTGAAATTCACCGAACTGCGTTCCGATGTAGCGCACGGTCATGGATGCGACCAGAATCAGCGTGCCGAAAACATAACTTTCACCGATGCCGGTCAGGACCAGTTCGCGGAATCGTGCCTGTTTCCGGAAAGTTTCCAGCCAGGCGCCCGGCAGTTCCATGATCTTGAGTTTGGGATTTACCGCATGATCCGGGTTGAGACGGGTGGCCAGGATCAGACTGTAGAAAGAAACCAGAGCACCGTAGATGCCGGCCGGCCAGAAAGGTGCATGGTTTTCCTTTGCAATCAGAAAAGTGGCCAGCGCGATGACGCCGCCGGAACTGATGCCGAGAAACCCGGCTGCTTCGGTCCCGGCGCTGGCCCACGGCAGATGATTTCGCTGGACCATTTCAGCCGTATAGCATTTCAGCGCAGGCCGGTAGATCGTATACTCCATTCCCAGCAGCAGTATGATCATCAGCAAAGGAATCGCACGCAGGGACATTCCGCTGCCAGGAGTCCACCAGGACGATCCCCGTATCAGCAGGATCGCCAAAGTTCCCAGAAGCATGGTCGCCATTTCCGCCGCGCGGGAAATGATGACGACATTCCGGCAGGAATACCGGGTCGTCCAGTACTGGACCGGCGCTCCGGCGATCACCATCGGCAAAGCCAGCAGGGCAAAGACCAGCAGAACATGATAAGACAGTCTGTCGAACAAAGGGCATTGATTATAAATCAGCAATGCGGCGAAGGTACAGAACAACGCCGGATTGAACGAACTGAGGAAATTCATCCCCGCCGCGTATCCGATGGCATATTGGTCCCGGTTCCTGTTCATTTCCTTTCTCCCCGGCTGATGTTCCTTTATGTCGGGCCTGATCCCGGACAAACCAAAAGTATGGAAATATATCATGTCTTCCGTTTTTTTCAATCGTCAATGCCGTTTTTGTAAAAAATAAGATTTTTTTTGTTTCCCGGCTTGATTTTTACAAAAAGCGTGGCATATTACAGCTCCATAACAAAATGTGCGAGCATAGCTCAGTGGTAGAGCATCACGTTGCCAACGTGATGGTCGTGGGTTCGAGTCCCATTGCTCGCTCCATTTTTTTGTGCGAGCATAGCTCAGTGGTAGAGCATCACGTTGCCAACGTGATGGTCGTGGGTTCGAGTCCCATTGCTCGCTCCATTTTTTTTGTACCGCTCTTTTCAGGGATCGTTCCCGGATTTTTCAGAACTCGGACAATCGCTGCTGAGAAGACTTTATTGGATGTGATCCCCGGCTTCCAGAACAGCCAGCGCCGCCGGATTGGCTGCCGGCGGGATCTTGGGCGGCTCTTGCGGCTGCTCGTAATGCGGACCCGAGTCGAGAAAGATACTGAAGACTTCCGCTGCCCGCTGCCCGATTTCCATCGGGCAAAAGCCGATGACCGGCAGCTGCATTTCCAGCGTGACCTGTCCCGAAGGCGATCCGTAAGAGAGAATCCGCTTTTCCCTGATAAGATCGATTCCATGTTTGAGGAAAGCCTGACAAAATCCGAGGGCGGCCAGATCATCCGTGATCCAGAAGACTCCGTGCGGAGCCTGCTGAAACAGCTGTTCGCCGAGCCGGCAGCCTGCAGCCACCGCATTCTCCATGAATTCCCGTTTGGATATTTCGATCTGGGAAATCGAATCGGACAGCGGAAAAAAATAGGCAGGATCCGTAATGATTTGGAAGATATCACCGCGATACGGCAGCCGCTCCAAATATTTCAGCGCCATCCGATGCTGCGCCTGAAAATCATAGG
>JAZUCR010000308.1:0-8343 GCA_045639225.1 Victivallales bacterium | reverse complement strand
TTCCAGTTCGGAGAAATCCATTCCCTTATCCAGACCGCCGAGGATCAGCAGCAGATTCCGTCCATTGGCAAATTGCTTGACTGCCGCATTGACGGCGTGCGGATTGGTCGCTTTGGAATCGTTGACATAGGTGATGCCGTTCTGCCGGGCGAAGACTTCCATGCGGTGCGGACTGGCCTTGAATGCCGCCAGCGCGGCGGCGGTTTCCCGCATGGACAAAGCATCATCGCCCTTGACCGCGCGGAGCAGGGCGAGCGCCGCCATGATGTTTTCCGCATTATGCAGTCCCTGGAGCTGTCCTTGCGTCAGATCGTAAACCGGCTTGCCGCGGAACCGGATGATCTGTCCGTCGAGCGTGAAATCGGCATCCGCCGATGCGGCGGAGAAGGTCGTGACCGGGGTGTCGGGCAGGAATTTTTCCAGCCAGGGACGCAGATTTGCGTTGATGATCCGCTGTTCGGCGGGCAGTTTCGCGGCCAGGACTTTGAATTTCGCCCGGGCGTAAGCTTCCAGAGAGCCGTGGCGGTCGATATGGTCGCTGGCGAGGTTGAGAACCGCGGCGGGACAGGCGGGGAACTGCCGGATGTTTTCCAGCTGGAATGAACTGGTCTCGATGACGAGGAAACCAATGTGCTGTTTTTCCGCTTCCAGCACGCAATCGCTGAGGGCGGTGCCGATATTGCCGGAACTGGCGGCATTGATCCCGTTGGCGCGGAGCAGGGCTGTGGTCAGTTCCGTCGTGGTGGTCTTGCCGTTGGTTCCGGTGATGGAAACGAAGGGACAATGGACTTTTTCGAGCGCGAATTCGAGTTCGTTGAGCCATTTGCCGCCGGGGCGGAGTGCGGTGCGGGCCGCCTTGAAAAGGGGACTCTCTTTCCGGATCCCGGGGCTCATGACGACGCAGTCACAGGGCGGCAGCGGATGTCCCGGCTGCCAGTTGGATATGAATTCCACCTCGTCATGCTCCCGGCGGAGCGCCTGCGCGGCGGAGCGCATTTCCATGGAGGCATGCTCATCGGCGATAATGACTTTTTTACCCATAGCCGCGGCGAGGCGGGCGGCTGCCTTGCCGCTGACGCCGTATCCGCAGATCAAAATGTTATCCATTGCTGTTTTCGCTTTCTGCTTGAAACGAGGTTATTCATATTTACCGGAACGTCCCCCCTTGATCTGACTGCGGCGGGATTTATCCTGAAGTCTTTTTTCTCTGGATGCCCGGGTGGGTTTGGTTTTCTTCCGTTTCCGCGGTTCGACGAGCGCCCGGTCGATCATTTCCGCGAGGATCTCCCGGGCACGTTCCCGGTTGCGGGCGAGACTGCGGGTCTCCCGGCAGGTGATCACGACCAAGCCGTTTTCATCGGTTTCGGCGGCTTTTTTCAGCCGTTCCCGGGCGCCCGGCGAAAGCAGCGCGGATGCGTCGGGATCGAAGAACAGCCGCACGGTATTGGCGGTGCGGTTGACATGCTGTCCACCGGGTCCTGCCGCAGTGCAGAGGAATTCCTCCCGAAGCTCGTCCTCGGGGATATCCGGCACTGAGATGGACGGGAACGGCTTCATGACAACTGCTCAGAACCCGCCGTAAACCGCATTGAATTGGGCATCGATCCGGCCCTGAAGCGGGGCAGGTATGCCGCGGAAGGAATCGATATTTTCCCGGTCGGCGAGATCGGTCAGCAGGCCGGCGGCGGCATGGACGAGTTTCGCCGCCTCCTCGAATCCGATGATGTCGGGGGTATTGTCGACCCGATGATGATAGTAATTGCCGGCGAAACAGTTTTTGCGGTAGAGCCAGATTCCGGGAACGCCGCAGGCGGCAAAGGGGAACTGATCGGTGTAGGGGCAGGGGTCAGTATGTTCCACATAATAGATATCGTGTTTATGGAAGGTCTCCGCGATCAGGCCGCGCAGGGCATCATTGGCGTTGACCGTGAATTCGGCCCATCCGAGCGCGGAACCCATGGAATCGAAATTGCACATGAAAATACCGTTCCGGGTGATCTCGTCGCGATGCCGGCGGATATACGAGGCACTGCCGACCGAAAGCTGTTCTTCCGCCCCGAAACTGAACAGACGGACGGTGCGCCGGTGCGGCCGGGCGGAGAGCAGACGGGCCAGCTCGATCGAACAGACGCTGCCGATGGCGTTGTCGTCCGCACCGACCGTTCCGGCCTGCGTGTCATGATGTCCGGCGGCGCAAAGGAAGCCGCTGTCCGGTTGGGTGCCGGGCAGTTCGCAGACCACGACTGTGGTTTCACTTTCGCGGATGCCGCCGCTGACCGTGATCCCGGCGCGGCGAGCTTTCCCCTGAAGCCATTTCCAGACATCCATGTAGGCGACATTCAGACTGGGAACCGCGCCGTATTTTTTGACATACGCGGGAAACAGCCCGTCTGCCAGCTGGACGGTTCCGGTGAAACGGGTATCTACGAAGAGGATGAAGGCCGGCCTGGCCTCCATCAGGCGGCGGTAACTATCTTCGTTTTCAATATGACAGCCCAGATGAATCACTGCTTTTCCGGTGAGGAAGGACAGGTCGGACCGCTGATAGCCGGTGGCGGTATCGAAAAAGACCAGTTCGGCTTCGATCCGGCGGCCGTCGGTGGACGGCGCGGAGCTGAAAAGCGAGCAGGGAAAATCCTGCCATTTTCCATCGATCTGAACCTGCAGCTGTTCCGAGTTCACGCAGCGTTCCCGAACCGGAAACTTTTCGATCGTTACCGCGGATGAATACTGACGGAAGGTTTCGGCAATAAATTCAGCAGCCTGATATTCCTGCGGCGAGCCTGCCAGCCGGACGCCGATCCTGTCGGTGAGGACGCGCAGATTCTTTTCAAGATTGGAACTGGTGGTATTCATGATATGATCCCTTTCATAGAGTAGCTTTTCGGTTTTAATATAATTGCGGAAAGACTATTTTCAAGCAGGAAAAAATTTTTTCGGGTTCAAAAAGAAACAATATTCTGCTGAAAGAACTTGTTTTTTTTTCATGAGCGGTTATATTGCTTTCGGGTAACCCGAAGAAAGAGGAGAAGGCAGGAATGGATATCACCCGGATCGATAAGAATTTTTCACCCGAACCTGTGGACGAAAACGGATTTCTTTTCCGCGATGTGAAGCTGGAACCGTTCAAGATCGAAGGCCTGGCCTGGTTTCAGGAGAATCAGCAGGAATATTACCGTCTGCCGAAGAGTTTCACCGAAAAAGAGGTGAACAGCGGAGCGCTCGGTTTATCGCATCACACTTCCGGGGTGTGCGTCCGGTTCCGTTCGGATTCGCCGGAACTGATGATCCGGGCGGAACTGGCATACAGTTCGGATATGAATCACATGCCGCGTGCGGGCAGTGCCGGATTCGACTCCTACCGGAAAGCGCCGGATGGCCAGCTGCTTTACAATTTCACGGTCCAGCCGTCACCGGGACAGAAGAATGTTCTGGCCAAATGCGGGCATAATCCGGGGCGTCAGCTCTGTGAATGGATCATCAATTTTCCCTTGTACGGCGGCGTTGCCAAAGTGGAGATCGGGCTGAAGGAAGGGTGCATGATCCTGCCGCCGCTGCCGCATAAGGTGGAGAAACCTGTGCTGTTTTACGGGTCTTCGATCACGCAGGGCGGCTGTGCTTCCCGTCCGGGAAATGCCTACAGCTCCATGCTGTGCCGCGAGGTGGATGCCGAACAGATCAATCTCGGGTTTTCCGGGAGCGGCAAGGGTGAGATCGCCGTGGCCAAAGCGATCGCGGGACTGGATTTGTCGGTCTTTGTCCTCGATTACGACCACAATGCGCCCGATCCGGAACACCTGGAAAAGACGCATGAGCCGTTTTTCCTGGCGGTGCGGGAAGCTCACCCGAACCTGCCGATCATCATGATGTCCTGCTGTGATTACCGGATGCGGGCATTCCGTTCATCGGCAGAACTGATCAACCGGCGGCGGGAAGTTATCCGCGCGACCTGGCAGCATGCGGTGGACCGCGGCGACCGTAACGTGTATTTCATCGACGGGGAGGAGCTGTTCGGACGCAAGATGCATGACGGGTGCACGGTGGACGGCTGTCATCCGAACGATCTGGGATTCTACCGGATGTATAAACATGTGCTGCCGGTGTTGAAAAAAGCGCTGAAAACCAAACGGGAAAGGAAGAAAAAATGAGAGGCTGGGTATCCAATATTCTGACGCTGCAGGAATTCGATATGAAGCTGCGCGATCTGGAAACGAAATACCGCACGATCCCCACTGAGCGGCACAAGCTGCGGGAAGAATACGAGGCGGCGCAGGCCGCGCTCGCCGCAGCACGGGAAAATGTCGCGAAAGCGGATCTGGCTTTGAAACAGACCGAGGCTGAAATCGCCACGCAGAATGAGACCGTCCGCAAACTCCTGACCCAATCCGCCCTGGTCAAGAAAAATGATGAGTATCAGTCGATCCTGCAGAATATCGAAACTGTCAAGGGACAGATTTCCGAATTGGAAAGCCGGGTGATCGAGCTGCTGGATGAACAGGAAAACGCCCGGAAAGCCCTGGCGGATCAGGAACGGGAATTCGCCGCCACCGACAAGCAGGTCCGGGAGGAACTGGCCGAATTCGAGCAGCTGATCGAGACCATCAAGGCCGATGCGGTCAAATTGAAGGCCGAGAAGAAAAAATTCATGCCGAGAGTCGAGCTGAACGTGCTGAATGCCTACCAGAACATTCTGACCCGCGACAAAGGAAAACCGGTGGTTCCGATCGTGAACGGCACCTGCGGCAACTGTTCCCTGAAAGTGACTCCCCAGCTGGTCAACGATGCGAAAAAAGGCACGCTGGTATATTGCGACAACTGTTACCACATCCTGTATTATCCGGATGAACAAGCGTGATCCCGGAGCGTAAGATGAGATTGTGTGCGATCCAGCAGCCGTATCCCTATACCCCGGAGGAAGCTCCTGCCGCGGTCGAGTTCCTGATCCGGGAACTGAACAGCTGCGATCCCTCGCTGGATCTGATCGTCACGCCGGAATATTCGAATTGTCCCACCTCCTTTCCCCCCGGGGAAAGTCTGCCGTTTGCGGTCGCGCATACCGCAGAACTGGCAGCGGCCGCGAGTTCCGCCGCCAGACGCTGTCAGGCGGTGACTGCTTTGAGTTACTGCGCCGAAATCTGTCCGGGCGTCTACCGCAATACCACGCGGATCTTTGCTCCGGACGGCACGGTTGCCGGGGATTATTACAAGCAGCAGCTGACGGTCCGTGAGCCGACGGCACGTCTGGTGGACAACTCCTATGCGCTGGACTATCGGCCGCCGGCGATCGTGGAAGTCAACGGGATCCGGTTCGGCTTCGTTACCTGTTACGATGCCTATTTTACGGAATATGCGCAGCATTTGGCCTATCTGAAACCGGATGTGGTGCTGGTATGTTCGCATCAGCGGGGCGAAAAGTTCGAGGTGCTGGAAATGCTGAACCGCTCCCTGGCTTTCCATACCAATGCCTTCGTGGTGCGCGCCTCGGTCGGCATGGGCATGGAAAAACAAACCGGCGGCTGTTCGATGGTGGTCGATCCTTCCGGGCGGATTCTGGCCAATGCCGGATCCCGCAACGGCAAGCTCATCTGCGAGGTGGAAGACATTCACTGGAAATACATGCGCACCGATGGTTTCGGCGGCGGCATGATCGCGAATGACCGGTTTATCGAACAGGGCCGGACGCCGTGGAGCTACCGTCCGGCAGGCAGCTCGGTCCGGCTGGATGACCGGCGGATGCCGTATCCGCGGATCTGTGCGCACCGCGGGTTCAGTCAGATCGCGCCGGAAAATACCTTGCCGGCTTTCGGTGCGGCGATCGCACTCGGGGCCGATGAGATCGAATTCGACCTCTGGCAGTCCCGTGACGGCGTGCCTGTGGTGATGCATGATCCCACGCTGGACCGGATTTCCAACGGCAGCGGACTGATTACGGAAAAGACCCTGGCCGAGCTCAAAAAACTGGATTTCGGAAGCCGTTTCGATCCCGCGTTTGCCGGATTGAAAATCGCTTCGTTCGAGGAGGTTCTGAAACGTTTTCCACGGCAGGCGGTTTTCAATATCCACATCAAATCGTCCGGCAGCGACCGGATCGACCCGGATTACCTTCGCTGCATTGCGGATCTGATCCGGAAATATGACTGTTCGGATCATGTCTATATCTGCGGCCGGACGGACATCATGGAGGCGCTGCTGCAGACCGAGCCGGAAATTCCCCGCTGTATGGCCGCCGGTCCCGATCCCGCCAAGCTCGATGTGGTGGAAAAAGCGATCCGTTATCAATGTTCCAAACTGCAGTTCATGAAACCATATCTGAACCGTGCGCTGATCGACCGGGCGCATGAGCACGGGATCCGCTGCAATCTGTTCTGGAGCGACGACCCGGAAGAAGCCGCCGGTTTTCTGGCCGACGGGATCGATACTGTGCTTTCCAATCATTACTGGCAGGTTGCCCAGGTCGTGCATCCGGGGATCTGCGGATGATGAAATTTTCCTGCCCCGTCATTCTCGCCTCTGCTTCTCCCCGCCGGAAAGAACTTCTTTCGGGCATGGGGATCACGTTTACGGTCCATCCCGCCGAGGTGGAGGAGATTTCCTCCGAAAGCGGATACTCCGCGGCGGAAATGGCGCGGCTGAATGCATGTCTGAAGGCCGGTGCTGCCGCGGGCCAATATCCGGATGCTCTGGTGATCGGGTCCGACACGGTAGTCGTCTGCGGCGGAGAGATTTTCGGCAAGCCGCATACGCAGGAGGAAGCGGCCGCCATGCTCGGAACTCTTTCCGGACGGACTCATCAGGTGATGTCCGGCGTATCGCTTCGATGCATGAAATGCCGTCTGGATTTTTCATTTACGGAAATTTCGCAGGTGGTCTTCAAAGAACTGGATGCCGCCTCGATCCGGGAATATATGAGGCTGGTGAATGTGATGGACAAAGCCGGCGCATATGCGATCCAGGAACACGCCGAACTGATCCTGGACCGTCTGGATGGCTCGCTTTCCAATGTGATCGGCCTGCCGGTGGAACGACTGCGCAGTGAACTGATCCGTCTTGGGAAAGAGTTCAGTTTGCTGCTTGAAGCTTGAATTCGAACAGGACCGGAAGGTGGTCGGACGCCTGATCGGAGCCGACTTCACACCGGACCGGTTCGATGCCTTGTGAATACAGAATGTAATCGAGCTGTTTTTCGGGTTTCCAGGCGGGGAAGGTGGGCTGATTGGCCGTGTTGGCAGACCGGAGCTTCAATTCCTGCATGAAAATCTGCAGTTCATCGGTTCCGGCGAAAGCATTGAAATCGCCGCCGATCAGGAACGGCTGCTGCAGCGGTTTCAGCAGTCCGGCGAGTATTTGCAGCTGACTCTGGCGGACATTGCGGCGCAGCGAGAGATGCAGCAGAAAAAACCGGATGCCATTGACCTCGATCTCGAGCGCCAGCCGTTTCATGCCGCGGGGCAGATAGTGAAACGCGCAGGGCCGCAGTTTTTTCGAGGTCAGAAAAACGTTGGTCTGCTTCCGGAGGATCGGGATCTTCCGCGGGATCGAACCCGGTGCATATTTGACCGCACCGTAAACCGACTGATGCAGTGCGCGGGCAATGAGATCGCCCTGATTCAGATACCCGGTGCGGAATGAGCCGTTATCCACTTCAAGCAGACCGCAGACATCCGGCTTGCGTTCGGCAATGCAGTCGATGACTTTTTCCAGATGTCTGCGCCCGGTATGGAGATACCGGTGCAGGCCGAGCACCTGATCGAGACGGTTTTTCGGTGCACCGGTCCCGTAGGCAATGTTGTAAACCAGGAATTTCATTTTCAGCGGCGAAGCCGGGAGAGAGTCTTATCTGTTGAGCCAACGTTCGGCATCGATGGCCGCGGCGCAGCCCATGCCGGCGGCATGGATGGCCTGGCGGTAGACCGGATCGGCGCAGTCGCCGGCCGCGAAAACCCCTTCCATGCTGGTGCTGGAACTCTGTCCCTGCAGGGTCAGATACCCGGCTTCGTTCATTTCCAGGAGACCCTTGAAGAGAGCGGTGCAGGGGACGTGGCCGAGGGCGGCGAAATAGCCTTTGCAGTCGATTCGGGTTTCCTCACCGGAGACGGAATTTTTAATGATCACGCCGTCGACATCTTTATCGCCGACGATGTCGATGACATTGGAATTGAGGTGGAAGATGATCTTGGGGTTGCTTTTTGCCCGGTCGACCATGATCTGCGAGGCCCGGAAGGCATCACGCCGGTGAACGAGATGGACTTCGCTGGCGAAATGGGTGAGGAAACAGGCTTCTTCCATAGCACTGTCGCCGCCGCCGACCACGGTGACGGGGACATTGCGGTAGAATGCGCCGTC
>JAZUCR010000307.1:0-10628 GCA_045639225.1 Victivallales bacterium | reverse complement strand
CTTGCGGTTGCCGTCGATCCGGCCCGCTCCTTCGATTGTGACATTCTCCTGTTCGAGTGCAACGATGAAATGGGCGCCGGAACTCTGTTCCTTGACACTGAAAGAGTTCTGCGCACAGAAATCATCTGCGTTGTAGTCTCCTTTATCGGGGCTGGCCAGCAGCACGGCTCCGGCATCCAGATGCAATCCGCCGTGGGATTTCAGATACAGAGTGCCGCACAGCCAGGTGCCGGGCGGGAAATAAACCATTCCGCCGGCATTGATCGCTTTCTGAACCGCGGCGGTGTCTTTGGTCACGCCATCTCCGACAGCTCCGAAATCTCGCACATCGTTCATTGTTTTGCCTTGTTTTCAGTTCGCAATGATTATTTTATAATAATGGAACAGCGTAATGTTTTCTGTAAAACCGGATAAGCCGGATCCTGAACCTTGCGGTGCAGGTATTCCAGCGCGATTTGTCCGAATTCTTTCAAAGGCTGACGGATGAATACCGCAGAAAAATCCTGGAACAGATTCATTTTGCTCAGATCATCGAAAATCAGCATTTTCAGATTGTAAAATTCCTTTCCGAAATATTCGAGCATATAAGCATAAGTGTTCAGGAAGGCAATGCCGTTGGTAAAAAATACCGCATCGAAATCGGCATTCTTCAGCCAATCAAGAAAAATTCCGCGCGATACCGGTTCGATCATGGATGCCGGGAAACAATTCCGCCGGTCAGGAATCGGTAATCCTGCTTCGGTCAATGCCTGTTTCCAGCCCTGGGTGCGGTCATAGACATTCAACCCCAAATACGCTTCGTCCGATGCCCCGATAATGGCGATTTTCCGGTGTCCGTAACGGATCAGATATTCCACGCCGCGACGGGTATCCTCCTGATTGTTCACCATCACGGTTCCGATTTGCGGATGCTCCAGGGAATTTGCCACCTGAACAACCGGTTTTTTGAGTGAAAGAACCGTATTCAGCTGACTCGGAGCCAGATAACCCAGCAGCAGGGCATCCAGATTTGCAAAATCCGATTTCTTGCTATTCGAAATGGATATATGAATGAAATTGCTGTAAGCCGCATAAGGACTTTTTATGATGCCGGCGGCAATCGGACGGGAAAAATATTCCGAATCGGAAAAAACAATTCCGGAACCGATCCTGATCGGCAGAGGCTCCGAAGAATCTTTCCCCGCGGGATTGCGCACAAAGGTTCCAACTCCCGGCCGCTTCTCCAGCAGCCCCATGGCACACAGTTCGGCCAGGACCGTCCGGACGGTCGGACGCGTCAGCCCGTATGTCGAGGCCAGCGCATGTTCCGATGGAATCATTTCTCCGGGTGCAAACAAACCTGTCTGCAGATTCCTCAACAGAATTTCTTTCAGATGCAGGGTTCTGGAATTCTGAGCCATTTTTTACCTCTTTATTTTACATGTAAAATAGCATACAAAAAATATTTTTCAAGCAAAAAATGTAAAAAAATCAAATAAAGCTCCGGCAGACGATGGCCTGCCGGAGCTTCAATCGGCCTGAAAACAGACTGACTCAGAGTTTCACGTTGACTCCGTTGGCTTTCAGATATTTCTTGAGTTCCATGATGTCGATCATGTGGAAATGGAATACCGAGGCCGCCAGCAGGACCGTCGCGCCCGCTTTCGCCGCTTCCAGGAAATGTTCCATCTTGCCTGCTCCGCCCGAGGCGACTACCTGCGCTTTGCAGTTGTCATGGATCGCTTTGATCACCGGCAGGTCGTAACCGGTCTTCGCTCCGTCGCCCGCTTTGCTCGTGGGCAGGATCACTTTGACCCCGAAACCGTCGACTTTCTTCGCCCATTCCACAGCATCGTAACCCGTGGCGGTGCGGCCGCCGTCGATATACACTTCATAGCCGGAGGGCAGGGCGGGATTGACATCCACGTCGATCGCTACCGTGACCGCATCCGCGCCGAATTCCCTGATCATCGCCGGGATGATTTCCGGTTTGCGGAACGCCGCGCTGCTGGTGGAGATCTTGTTGGCTCCGGCCGCGAGGACCGCCGCCGCGGATTTGACGTCGGAAATGCCGCCGCCGACCGTGAACGGGACCGTGCAGGCTTCCGCTACGCGTTTGACCACATCCAGCAGCGTGCCGCGGTTTTCCACGGTCGCGGTGATGTCCAGCAGCGCGAGTTCATCCGCGCCCGCTTTGCAGTAGGCCTGCGCACAGGCAACCGGATCGCCCGCATCGGCGATATCCACGAAATGAACTCCTTTGACGACTCGTCCGGCACGCATGTCCAGACACGGCATGATCTTGATGATTTCGTTGTTCATAAAATATATCCTTTCGGGTTAGAATGTTTATTTTCCTGCTGCCAGTTTTTTGGCGGCGGCCAGAACGATCCTGCTGAACAGTTCGATGGAATCGACTTTGCAGCGTTCGACCTTGGCATGGGCGCCTTCACCCTGGATGCCCATGATCGCGATCGGCATGTTGAGAGAGGCGAACCAGCGGGCATCCGTGGCGCCGTGCATCCGGTCGAATCCCGGCCGCACCCCGGCGATCTCTTCGACCGTATCGGCGAGGATCTTCAGTTCGGGCGAATCCTGAGACACGGTTACCGGCGGGCAGGTCTCCACGAGAGTGACTTCCAGTCCGGTCACCTCGCGCAGCTTCTGCATGAGTTTTTCGTTTTCGCCAGGCTCCAGAAAACGGAAATTCAGCAGCATTTCAGCCGTGTCGGGAATCTGGTTGCCGACCAGTCCGCCGCTGATGATCGTTGCCGCCATCGAAGTGTGCCACGAATCTTCCTTAGTGGGATTTTTCCAGGTCTGCCGGAACTTCAGATAGCCGTCCATCAGCTTGTCGATGGGATTGTCGAATGCCCACGGCGCGGAAGAGTGCCCGCCTTTGCCGTGCGCGGTCAGTTTGGCGACCAGAATGCCTTTCTGGGCGTAGCAGATATTGTAATTGTTCCAGTGGTCCATGACCATGATGAGGCGTTTCGCCTGATAGCCGAGCTCGATCATGTGTCCGGTGGTCTCACCGCCGGTTTCTTCGTTGGTGGTGAAGATCGCGCCGATGGAGACGGAGGGATCCGCCTCGCAGAGACTCTTGATGATGCAGACGGCATTGCCGAGACAGTCGCTGGCGCCGCGGGCGTAGAGCCAGCCGTCGTCGCGGTAGTCGGGCTCATACTGGCTTTCGTATGCCGCCGGGACCACGTCGAGGTGGGCGTTGAGCAGCAGATCGGGCGTTTTTCCCGGCACGTTCGAAGCGTAAAGGATCTTCCTGCCGTCGAGTTCCTCCATGGCGCAGTGCAGGCCGCGGCCCGCGAGAAAATCCCGGATGGTTTCCGCCACGCGGTTGACTGCGGGGATGTCTTCGGACGCCGGACGCAGACGGATCAGTTCGTCCAGCAGTTTCAGATACTCTTTCATATTGGCTCCTAGTTGATGATGGTTGAAATACGGCATCGATCTCGGCCGGTGCCAGAGCCCGGCATTCGCCGCAGGGCAGGGCGCCGAGCGGAAGCTGTCCGACGGCGATCCGCGCCAGACGTTTCACGTCGAGATGAAAAAAGGCTGCCATCCGGCGGATTTCCCGGTTTTTCCCTTCGCCGAGAATGAAATGATAATGGCCCGGACCGACTTTCCGGATGGCTTTGGCCCGCAGGATGTCTCCGGCATCTGAGATCCCGGGACCGGTCAGCTGCCGGACCGCATCGGGCGAAAGCTCGCCTTCGAGACTGACCAGATAAGTTTTTTCAACTTCGTAGCGGGGATGAGTCAGCCGCGCCACGAAATCGCCGTCGTTGGAAAACAGGATCAATCCCTCGCTGTCCTTGTCCAGCCGTCCGGCGGAAACCAGGCGGACCTGTTTCGACTGCGGAATGAGATCGACCGCTTTTTTGGCGGCGTGCCGGTCGTTCAGGGTGCAGACGTAGCCGCGGGGCTTGTTCAGCATGATGTAGAGTTTTTCCGTCGGCGGGGCAACGGGTCTGCCGCGGAATTCCACGCGGTCGCCGGGCTCGATGCGCATCGCGCCGCGTTCGGCAGTGACTCCGTTGACTTTGACCAGTCCGGCAGCGATCAGCCCTTCGGCTCCGCGGCGGGAGCAGACTCCGGCGGTGCTCAGAAATTTGGTCAGACTGATCGAAGGATCATCCATGGGACCGGCCGTCAGTTGGTCTTGAGTCTGAGCTCGGGTTCTTTCTTTTTCTCCGCGGGTTCAGGACGGACCGCCGGCGGGGTGTCCGGCACCAGGATCCGTTCTTTGACCTGCGACTGTTCCGGCAGTTTGTAAAACTGTGCCCGGATGGTGATCTTGTAAACCGGCAGTTCGCCGTCTTTGGCACTGGAATAGAGGTCCATGTACCGCTGCTGCTGTGCATCGGTGCTGGAATCGTCGATCGGAGTCCAGGTCGGTCCCGACAGATTTTTGACCTGATCCGTGCGGATCTGTCCGTCAACCTTATGCTCGATATTCTGGATCAGGACCGCATTGGCGCCGCGGGCGCGGGCCATTCGGAGGAGTTTCTGCTTCATATCGTTCAGCGTGTAGCTGGAAGTATAAGCGCTGGCGGTGACGTCTCCCACCAGGATCTGTTCTTTGGCGGGCACCGGGAATTGGGATTTGTCATAATACGTTACGACTTTAAGGTCTTTCGGCAGCGGGGGAAATTCCGCGGCTTCCTTGTAGTCGGTGCTGATACAGGCGCACAGCAGTCCCAGCATCGCAGCCAGACCGGCCGCAGCCACTTTTTTCAGATCCCGTTTGTTCATGCAGATTTCTCCTCGTTTATTTTCCTGTTCCCGTATAAATGCGTTTGACCCGGGGACCGAACGAACACAGCACATCGTAGGCATGCGTTCCTTTCAGTTTTGCCCATTCTTCGGTTGAAACCGTCAGACCGCCTTCCCGGCCGATCAGCGTGACTTCCGTGCCCGGTTCCGGCGGGTTGTCCCCGAAGGCCTCCAGCGAAACCGTCATATAATCCATCGAGATCCGTCCGAGAATGGGACAGATCCTGCCCTGGATGATCACCTTTCCCCGGTTGGACAGACCCAGCGGCAGACCGTCGGCATATCCGGCGGTGATCGTCCCCACGGGCGTGTCTTTCGGCAGAATGCAGGTGGAATTGTAGCCGATCCCGTGTCCGGCGGGCATCATCCGCCAGGCTGCCAGACGCGATTTCAGCGAAAACACGCTGTCCAGTCCGAGACCGTCCCTGCCGCCGGAAAACGAACCGTGCAGATCGATTCCCGCGCGGACATGGGTGAACGGCGGCTGATGCGTCTGCGGCAGATGATTGATCGCATCGCTGTTGGCCATGTGGATCTTCCGGAATCCGATTCCCTGTCTTCTCAAGCCGCGGATCACGTTCAGAAAACGTTCGATCTGCGCCAGATTCTCCTCGTTCGGGCCGCGTTCCGACGAGGGGAAATGGGTATAGATGCCGCAGCAGTCCAGACCCGGCAGCCGCACGATCTGCGGAATGATCTTTTCCGCATCCGCGGCCAGGATGCCCAGACGGCCCATGCCGGTGTCGAGCTTGAAATGACATTCGGCCGTTTTGTTCTGCCGGACTGCTTCGGCGCTGATCTTCCGCGCACAGTCCAGGTCGGTAATGCCGAGGATCAGGCCGTTCGCGACGGCGGCTTCCCGTTCGAAATCCAGTACGCTGCCGAGAATCTGGACCGGTTTGCCGAAACGTTTCAGGAACAGCGCTTCGTCGAGCGTGGCGGCGCAGAATCCGGCGGCGCCGGCGTTCAGCAGGACTTCCGCGATCGGTTCGACGCCGAGTCCATAGGCATTGGCCTTGAGCACCGCCAGCGTTTCAGCCGGAGCGGCCGCCGCCTTGATCTTCAGAAAATTCCTGCGGACGGTATCCAGATCGACTTCCAGCCAGATCCGCGCATTGTCCGGTCGTGTATCCATGTTTCAGCTCAGATGATTCTTTCTGCCGAATTCGGCGAACCAGTTGTTGCGTGCTTTCCGGTCATTGCCGAACTGTTTCTTTGCCCAGTCGCTGAGGAACCCGCGTCCCTGCGGAGCCAGGATCGTATGTGCCGTGACGATGGCCGCACCCTGCAGGAAAACATCCATGTAGGTGAAAAGCGCCGGTTCGGAGAAAGTATCCACCAGTTTCTGGCCGAACGCATTCATTTCGGTGCCGACGAAAACCGGCATATTGCGGCGGACGCAGCAGTCGATCATCTTGTGCATCGCGGCGACTTTTTTGGCTTTGACTTCCGGATCGGGAAAATTCCAGTTGCGGTCGGGGATCAGGTTGAACAGCGCGCAGCCGTAGGATTCATGCAGATCGAGCAGGGCATCCGGATCGGCTTCGCCGGCATTGAGACCGTCCAGCCAGGCAATGCTCGGGATCGCTCCGCAGGCAATGGTGAAATCATTCATTGCCTTCAGCGCGGGGAACGAGGCGGGATCGGCTTTGACATAGCCCGGTCCGCCGGATTTCATCATCTTGGAACGGATGGTGCCTTCCAGTTTCACCGTGTTGGTGATCTGTTTCTGCGCCTCTTCCAGCGGAATGTTGAGCTTGGAAGCCCAGAATTCGGCGCGTTCGCCCTCATTCGGGAACATTTTGGCGGCTTTGGCTGCGTAAGCGGCACAGACATGCCGTTCGGTGGCGTTGCCGGCCGGCGTCAGCGGAAGCACTTCGCTGTCGAAATCCAGTTCGAGCGGCGACAACGCCGGATTGACGCGTCCGACGATCCCGCGGGTGCGGTCGGCCGCCGCCTGTTTCATCTTTTTCAGGAAAGCGGACTGTTCGGCCGGGATTTCCGCGCTGGTGAAGCCGATCCCGAGGTGATAGGCAATGCCGGGTTCGCCGGGGGAATTGATGACCTTGTCGGCGAGCTCGGAGATGACCACGCGGCTTTCGACGCCGCAGGCCGCGCGCAGGTTCAGCAGCTTGGCCGCATCCAGAAATTCATCGGCTCCGTCGAGCACGTCGAATTCGATCTTGCCGACTGCGAACAGCCGTTCGACTTTGGCCCAGCAGGCGAGATACGAGGGTGAATAACCATATCCATTGAAGGAAAAGAAGGTATGGCAATGCAGATTGTAACCGGTTTGTTCCTGGGTCTGCGCTTCGGGCGTTTCAGGGAATTTTTCTTTGAATTCCAGCACCGCGGCTTTGCGTTCCACAGCATTGAAACTGACCAGCCTCTGATGCAGACTTTCCAGCAATTCTTTCGCGTTCATGTAACTGTCCTTTCACAATATTGAAAAATGAAGAATTTTCCGATCCGGTAAAATACCATGTACCGCGGCATTTTTCAAACCGAAAGCCGGACGAATTTTCGAAAAAATATCCGGTCCGGCCGGATCGGAAATAGCACCGGAGCCTCAGTTCTTGTCGAAATCTTCTTTGACCGCGGCGCGGAAATCCGGTTCGGTCAGGAAACGATAGCCGATTTGTGCCAGCGAAGCGGCGGAGTTCAAACCGTTTTCGAAACCGGCGTCCTGTCCGGCGCAGGTGCAGAAATCGATCGAATGTCCCGGCGGTTCCATGGTGTTGGAAACCGCGAAATAGGGATGGATGCCCGGGATCACCTGCGAGAAATTGCCGAAATCGGACGAGCCGCGGCCCTGATGTTCCGGCATGGTGACTTTCATGCCGAGATCCTTCATGCATTTGACGAATTCCGCATTCATGACCGCATTCGGCTTGCGGGAACGGTACGGCGGACGGAACGGTTTGATGTCCGCCGTGCAGCCGGTCATCAGTTCGGCGCCGCGCACCATGTCGCGGAAACGTTTTTCCAGCACCGGAGTCCAGCTTTCCACGCCGCTGCGCAGATAGAAACGACATCTGGTCATGTCCGGGATCACGTTCGGCACAATGCCGCCGTCCAGGATCACGCCGTGCATCCGGGCGTGTTCCGGCAGCTGCTGACGGAAATAGCTCACCGCGGTGAACAGCAGCTGGACGGCATCCAGCGCGTTGATCGCTTTTTCCGGAGCGCCGGCCGCGTGGGCGGATTTGCCGTGGAAGATGATTTCCAGCCCGAGATTCGCCGTCGAGCCCGGATCCGGACTGTTCTTCGCGCTCGGATGGGTCATTATCACCGCATCGATGCCTTTCAGACAGCCTGCTTCGACCATTTTCACTTTGCCGCCGCCGCCTTCTTCGGCCGGGGTGCCGAACAGCACGACCTTGCCCGGGATCTTATTCTTTTTCATTACTTCGGCCGCTGCCAGGAACGCCGCGATACCCGCCATGCAGATCAGGTTGTGTCCGCAGCCGTGGCCGATCTCCGGCAGCGCATCGTATTCCGCGGCGAATGCGAACACCGGGCCGTCACCGTTCCCGTATTCGCAGCGGAACGCCGTTTCGATCCCGCAATACGGCGCCGTGATCTCGTAACCCTGGCTTTTCATGAAATCGCGAACGCGGGCGACGGCGTATTTTTCCGTGTAGGCCACCTCGGGATGATTCCAGATGTCATCCGACAGGCTGCGCAGTTCGCTTTTTTTGGACTCAATGAAACTTCTGATTTCCTTCAGCATGTTTTCTCCTCCTTTTGTTTGCCGATTGGTTTATTTCAATGGTTGAATTTGAATTCATTCAGCGTCTTCGGTTTTCTGGAAATACAGGCGCACTTTCCGGATCCGCGGACCGTCGAATTCGCAGAAATAGATCCCCTGCCAGGTGCCGAGGTCCAGATGCCCGCCGCGGAACGGCACGAGCTGAGAAAATCCGATCAGCGAGGCTTTCAGATGCGCGTCCGAATTGCCTTCTTCGTGTTGGTAAAAACTTTCCTCATGCGGGATCAGCCGGTCCAGCTTGGCGAGGATATCATGTTTGACGTCCGGGTCGTAATTTTCGTTGACCGTAATGGCGGCCGTGGTATGGGGACAATAGACCAGACAGGTGCCCTCGGCGATGCCGGTCGGCAGCATGGCTTCGATCTGCTGCGTGATATCCACGATCTCACAGCGGGAACGGGTCTTGACGGTGATCTCCTTCATGATGGGATTCCTTTCCGAATTGAGTTCAGTCGGGCGGCAGCGGACTGTCCGGCCAGGAAGCCGCTGGAAAACGCCCATTGCATATTGTATCCGCCGCACGGTCCGGCGAGGTCGAGGATCTCGCCGGCGAGGTAAAGTCCGGAGACCAGACGGCTGGACAGATCGGCAGGATCGATTTCTTTCAGCGAAACGCCGCCCCGCATGACCATGGCCTTCGCCAGCGGTCCGGCGCCGGTTACGGTCAGTTTCAAACCGTCGAGCAGGCTGATCAGCTGCCGTTGGACAGCGGCGTTCAGAAGGGCCGTTTTTACCTCGCGGCAGCCGGCCAGATCCGTGAAAACTTCGGCCAATGACTTCGGCATGGATCCGCTGAGCACGGTCCGTACCGAACTGGATCCGGCAGACTGTCTGGCCTCGTCGAGGATCTTCCGCCAGTCCGCTGCGGCCAAATCGGCGCAGACGGTCAGGATCAGTTCGGCGGAACCCTTTTTATCACATTGCGCGGCGGCTTCGCCGGCCAGATCGAGGGCAGGGAAGCCCGAAAGTCCCTCATGAGTAAAAAGCACGCTGCCCTGCGTGACCAGCGGTTCCCGTCCGGCTTTCAGCCTCAATTTTGCGTTCGGCAGCGTGACCCCGGCGAGCTTTCCGGGCCAGTCTTCTTTCAGAATCAGCGGAGCGACTGCGGGCAGGGGCTTCACAATGGTATGGCCGGCGGCGGCCGCCAGTTTCAGTCCGGATTCGGACCCCAGTCCGGCCCAGGCTGTGCCCCCGGCTGCGAGAATAACCGCATCCGAGGTGAGAAACTCGCCGTTCGAGAGCGTGACGCCGTCAACTTTTCCTGCCGTGATGTCAATGGAAACGACTTCCGTGCCGGTCCGGACTTCAGCCTGAGACGCATGCAGAAAAGCATCGGCCACATCGCTTGCCTTTCCCGATGCCGGAAAATAGAAGAAATCGTCGGTCAGATCGGGTTCGACGTGTTCGGACCGGAGAAAGTCCAGCAGGAATTCCCGCGGAGCAAAACGGAGAGCATTGCGCATGAATTGTCCGTTTCTGCCGAATTTGCGCATGAAATCTTCGGGATCTTCGCGATTGGAAAAATTGCAGCGTCCGCCGCCGCTGGCAAGCAGTTTCATGCAGGGTTTGCGCATCCGTTCCAGGATCAAGGGCTGAATGCCGGCGCGTCTTACACTGACTGCGGCCGCCAGTCCGGCCGGTCCGCTCCCGATTATGATGATCTGCCTGTTCATTGATCCAGTCTCCCGCCACGGCTGCAATATACAGCAATGTATTATTTTTGTCAATCCGATTCAGCGGAGAAAGGAACGGGGATCGGCAAAAAAACGAAAAAAAAGGTTTTTTTTGATAAATGGGCTTGTTTTTCCGAAAAAGGGGAGTATATTACCTGACAACCAAGGCGTGGTGCTCGAATGGCTAAGGGAGCGGTTTGCAAAACCGTGTCGTGTGGGTTCAATTCCCACCCACGCCTCCATTTTTTTGTCCGGATTCCGGGTCTTTCTCTCCGCATATCCATATTTTTCTATAATGCATCTTTCTCCGCGGGAAAATCGGCTGCCGAGTTGGGGAAACCGCGGAATACAAGGTCACCGTTTTTTCGCGATCGACGGACAGAACGGACCAAGTCGGAGGCCAAGCGGTC
>JAZUCR010000306.1:0-5673 GCA_045639225.1 Victivallales bacterium | reverse complement strand
GCTAAGCTGAGCAGATTTTTTGCCGTATTCGGAATTTGGACGGTCCCGGGGTTCGCCATCCAGGTCGGTGACATATTTCTTCTCGCAGACCCAGATGGTGGGACCTTCCTGATAGACGCGGGAACTTTTCAGATCGCCATCGGCGGTGGAAGTGCCGGGCCGTTCGGCCTGGCTGAATTCGAGGATCTCGTCCTGACTGCCGGTCCAGCAGACCGTGGTGACGATCTCGTTTTCATTGCGTTCGGTCTGTCGGGAATTGAATTTAACGGTGATTGACATGGGGATTCTCCTGGTTATTCGTATTTATCTTCCGGTGCGGCGACCGCTTCATCGACAAATGATTCGATTTTCTTTTTTTCTTCTTCCGGCAGGTTCAGTTCTTCGTTGAAATACACAACTTTCCCGCCTTCAACCTGAGCCAGCCAATTACCATTTCCGTGCACACAGCCTGCCGAAATGCACAGACCGTCCTTGCAGTAGATTTTTGCCATATTGCCTCCTTATCAAATTTATGGTTTATTGAATGTCAGAATTTGCCAAAATCGGCGACCATGCTTTCGATGCGCTGCAGGGTCGCGTGCATGGCCTTGTTTTCCGATGCGATCTGCTGATTGTATTTGTCTTTGTCCGGGACGACGGCGCCGCCCTGGAAGCCGCCTCTGCGAGTCAGGTCATTGGTCTTGATCGAGAGATCTCCGAAATCGGGACCTCTCCGGTTATCAAGCTGCCAGGTCAGCTCGTGCAGCTTCTTCGTGGCGGCGATCTCGCCGGGCGTGAGCTTGCTGCCTTTGGTGCGCTCTGCGTCCCACAGGGCACGCTGTTCGGATGCCTCTTTGCCCCTGCCGGCTTTTTCCATGGCCCGCCACTTCAAATCCTGGGCTTTGTCGCGGTTGCTCTTCTGGAGGGCCAGAGCTTTCTGGGCCTTCTGCTGGTCCAGGATCGCCTTCTTTTCTGCCTCGGTCAGTTTCAAGTTCCGCTGCTTCAGTTCGTGCTCGAGTTTGAGAGCCGCGGCCTTGTCATATTCACCTGCAGCAATAAGCCGGTTATATTCCAGTTCGAATTTGGACTGGTCGACCATTTTTTTGGCTTCTTCATTCCGCTGTTTGTCGAGCTGCTGGATCTGCTGTTTGAACCCATACTGTTTCGCCTGGGATTCCTGAACTTTCCGTTCTGCATCGGCGACGGCTTTTGCGGCATCGGCTTCGGCGCCGGCATCGTACCCGGGCTTGCCTTTATCTTTCTGGATCTTGGCCAAAGTATCCCGAGCGGCATCAAGTTCCTTCTGATACTGTGTTTCATTTTTCTTTTCGGCATCGATGCGTGCCTGCCGGTTGGCCTTCTTTTTGTCGATATCCTTCTCCTGTGCAAACTCGTCATCACTCTTGCGTTCGGCGAACTGTCTGGCCGCATCGTCCCTGGCCTTTTTTGCGGCGGTGGCATCGGCGGCTTTTTTGGCGGCGGCCTGTTCGGCAGCCAGTCCGGACTCCTGACCGGTGCCCAGTATGCTTTGCGCCTTTTCGCGTGCTTCGGCGGCTTTGCGGAGGTGATTGGCCACTTCGGAATAATTCCTGATATCGGCTTCCGTCTTGGCGTTTTTGGCTATGTTCTCCATATATTTCAGGAGCTGATCGGGCGTCATGTTTTTCTGTGCCTGCTCGAATTTCCGTCCGGCGCGGCGCTCGCCGAAGTAGCCTTGTCCGGCGGCTTTCATATACGCGGCGCGGGCCTCGTTCATGGAGGCGTCCGCGGAAGCCAGATACTTTTGAGCGGCCCGCTTTCTGCGGACGGCATTGAGCCGCTCTTCGACTTCGGTCATATTCTTGATCTTGCCGGTGGCCGCATCGATCTCAGCGCCGAGATCGCCGTAACGGTTCTGGAGGGTCTCCAGGAGCTGGGCGGTTTCAGTTTTGGCCGCGTTGCCGGTCATTTCGGCGGAAGAGAGTTCCTTCAGTCTGGAGATATACCCTGCGGCCGCTGCCTCCTGTTCCTTCATTTTGGAGATTTCCCGGTCGGCTTCTTCGGAAGCCAGCTTGGACTTGGCAGCGTATTCGGCCACGGAGACGGTGAGCATATCCCATACCTTAGTGCCGACGGTCACGAGCGCGGTAAAGGCTGTGGCGATCAGAGAGATCGGAGACAAGACTGCGTTAATGACCGTACCAAGCATGCCGACTGCGGGAACAGATGCCCCGGCTGCGGAGCCGATGGCGCTGATTGCCGCCGCGCCGGACTTGAACTGTCCAGCGAAATTACGCATATTCAGGGTGTTTCGGAGCCTTCCGAATCTTGTGCCGGTCGACCCGCTTTGGGTCTCCACCTGCTGAAGCTGTTCGCGCAACCGATTCAGTTCATCGGATTCGACATGGGCGCGGATCGTGATTTTTCTGTCTTCCAGCGCGTTGATCACGGAGCGGAGACGGTCGATCTCTTCGGTCTGTGCCTGGGTGCGGACATTGACCGGAGTTGATTCCAAGTCGGAAAGACGGTTCTGCAGCCGGGCGATATCATCGTCCACAATATGGATCTGAGTATCAATTTCTTCCTGTTCGAGTTCTGCGATCTGATCGCGAAGACGAGCCGCCTGGACGGTAGCCTGAACGATGGCATCATCGGCAATGGGAATCGGCACCGGTTCAGGGTTCGGGATATTATTGATTGCCGTTTCGGCCGGGGCGGTGTCGGCGGTGGCCGGGACCGTGATTTCGGACGATTCGGACTGGTCGGACAGGTCGGAGATTGCCGTTTCGGCCGGGGCTGTGTCGGCGGTGACCGGGACCGTGATTTCGGACTGGTCAGACAGGTCGGACAGCGCACTGGAAGCCTGGGATGTGTCGGCGGTGATGGTGACTTTACGATCCGCATTCAGGTCAGCCATCTGAGCGGCAGCCTGCCGGGTCTGCTGCACAACGGCTTCCAGCTGCTGCCGATATTGGGCGGCATCGAGAGTAAGAGACAGTTTAGTGGGCATGGTCAGTTTCCTTTTTTTTGGGGCGGCGAGGTGGCCGGCGCGAACTGATACGGATGATTACGGAGTGGTACGGATAGGAACGGAGGACGCGGGAGCCGAAGCGGCGGCCGGCCCATTAAGGAACGCTTTTCCGAGTTCTTCGATGCGGGCGTTTATTCGATCGAGGATCTCGCCGTTCTGCGGACGGTGGATCTTGTCGCCATCGATGCTTTCCCGTCTGCGCCAGGATACGTAGAAATTGCAGACCAGGGAAAGCGGGAGTTCGTGGATCACCCGGTCATAAGGCATACCGGATTCCCGGACGGCGATCGATGCGATCCAGGCGAGCCATGCGGAATCGAATAGAGCCTCCCCGGAATCTCCGTTTTCTGCACGGGGGAGCATCGACAGCGCCGAGAAAGCCGTATTGACGACCGTCTGGATCTCGCGGATGACCTGCTGGATATCCAGACCGGTTGCCGCGGAGTAATCGCGGGCCTTGGCGGCGAGCCTGGTGACAGGGAAATCCAGTTTGCGCAGATCGGGACAAGCCAAAACGAAAAGAAAAATGTTCACATCCTCTTCCGATACCTTGTTGCCGGAAGAGACGAATGGATTGCCGCAGATCCAGAGAAAAGTCCATTTGGCTGCGGTAAGGGGCAAAACGGGTAGATTGCCGATGCGGTCCCCTCCGGACATAAGCAGTGCGTCGAATGCCGTCGGTACGGCGTCTTTCCGGTTGGTCAGGCTGGCGCGCAAATCTTTTATAACAGGATCGGCGGCCAGGATCTCGGAAAATTCCTTCGAGGCCAGACGGTTGAGTTCTTCGGGTGACATGGTTTGACTCCTTTGGTTGGTGATCCCGCGGGGCACCGGGCGGCGCGGGATTACTGGTTGTTATTCCTCTCCTGAACCGCCGGATTCAGCCGGAACCGGAGCGCTGGCGGTAATGGATGCATTGGTGTGTCCGGTGTTGGTGCTGGTGACTTCCACGGATTCGATCTTGTAGGTGACGCTGTCGATGGTCAGATCGGCGCCGGCAACCAGTGCGAGCGTGGTGCCGGTGGAAACGGTGCCTTCGATGTTGACCGTCTGTTTCTTACCATACATATCGACCTGGATGATGTTGCCGTCCTCGTCCATGGCCTCGGCGGCCTGGGCATTGGAGCCGAATTTGATGGAAGTGATGATAAGACCGGTGACTGCGCCTTTGAAAGCTGCAGTGCCGAAATTAATGGTATCAGGCATATAGAAAAACCTTTCAAGTTGTAAGTTTCAAGTTGGACAGGTGGTCAGAATCCGGCCATTTTGTCACGGCCGAAGATCGGTTTATCACGCTGGATCAGAGCGATCTTGCCTGCGGATCCGGAATTTTCCGGGGCATCCGGAAGCCTGAACTGGTCGCTGCGGATCATATCCAGGTATTTGCGGACCTGATCGACCCGGCGTTTGATTTTCTCAGAGAAATCCGCACCGGCCGGGCGGGCATAGGCCCGTTCTTCGGCCAGAGTGAGATTCCAGTCCTTAAGCAGCGCCAGCGACCGGGAACCGGTCACCGGCAGAGCATACCGGGCCGCAATGGCGCCGTCGATTTCGGCGGCAGCGCTTTCGAGATCATCCGCGATGTCGGATCCTTCATCGCTCGAAGAGCTTTGGAGGACCTGGCCGCCCGAAGAATTCGGGGGCGGATTCCGGTTGTAGATCCCACCGAAGACGCCGCCGCCGATCCGCTGGCGGAGTTCCGCTGCGGTTGCGTAGCTCATCAGCTCACGACTCCGGCATAGACCAGATGCGGGAATGCCGCGGCGGCGGAACCGTAAGCGGAAGTGCCGAAAATGGCCTGGTCTTCCATGAAGACGCCTTCATCATCGGGTTTGTTCTTGGAGACCAGAGCGGCCTCCTTGGACTTCTGCAGCGCGATCGGTTTGATGGGACTTCCGCAGCTCATCAGACGCCAGTGGTTGGCATAGGATCCGACAAATCGGCTGTTGATGATCAGTTTGGCCAGGCCCTTGCAGGAGTTCTTGACGGTGACCTTGCCGGAGCCGTCGATCTCGTATTCGTTTTCGAGAATGTCGCGGGCAGTGAATTCCAGGGCGGGCCCGACCATCAGAACGTCGGGCTGGACAGCCAGCGGCTCACCGGCATGCCCCGTATAGGACCGCATGGTCTGCCAGGCGGCCTTGAAGGTTGCGGCGGAGAGCGCGCTGGTGGTCTTGTTGGAGATGGTGGATTTGCCGTATTTGCGATCGGTGGCGAAGAACGCCTTGCCGTCGATCCAGGAATCGGGATTGAGGATGGCCGCGGCGGCGAGCTGATCCCACAGGGACTTGGCGGCGACCGCCATCTGCTGGATGGTGGTCATATACATGCCCCAGTTGTCGGTTTCGATTTCGCGGACCTTGATGCCGACGGTTTCTTCGTAGGCGTCTTCGGTCATGGTGATCATCTTGCCTTCCAGATTCTTGATCTGGCGGGCGCCGAGCCATTTCCGCATGCAGGAGAACTGTTCCATGAAGGGCAGCTTGACCGTGGTGTGGGCGGAATCGCCGACGATCATGCAGAACTGTTCATAAACGGTGGGAGCGGCTTCGAAAGCTTTTTTGAAAGCCATGTCATAAGCGATTTTCATGGCCTCGAATTTTTCAGCGGTGATGTTCATTGTTGGTAATCCTTTCTGGTTGGTAGTTGGCCGGAGTATCCCGCGAACTTATAGGCCTTATAGG
>JAZUCR010000305.1:0-4696 GCA_045639225.1 Victivallales bacterium | reverse complement strand
CGCCAAAGCTTTTGCGGTCTTCCGGCTGGTCAATCCGAAGCTGATGATCAAATTCGCCGCCGGACGCGAAACCACGATGAAGGATTTTCAGGGACTGCTGATGCTCAGCGGTCTCAATGCCATGATCACGGGCGGATATCTGACCACCCGCGGCCGCAGTGTCGATGATGACAGGAAATTCATCGGACAGCTCGAAAAGTTCTGAAGGAAAATGAGAGATGAAACCAGACGTTCCGGAGCAGAAACGAACGGTCGCAGAAATCGGCAGTTATTTCAACGGCGAAGTCGAACGTTTTTCCGATTTGGCGAAAGGACAGGCTTCGATCAAAGACGCCCGGCAGATGATGGATCTGCTGGCCGAAACCGCGTCCGCACTGGTCCCGGAAACGCGTACGATCCTCGATATCGGCTGCGGCGCGGGCAACCAGACCCTGAACTTGCTGCGGGTGTTCCCCGAGGCGGACTGCACCCTGCTGGACATCAGTCCCGCCATGCTGGAACGGGCGAAGGAACGGGTCGGTTCCGCGGCTGCGGGAAAGGTGGTATGGGTCGAAGGGGATATCCGGACCGCGGAACTGCCGGAAGCCAAATTCGATATCGCGGTTGCGGCGGCCGTGCTGCATCATCTGCGCGACGAAGCTGACTGGAAACGGACTTTTGCGAAGATCCATTCCCTGCTGAAACCCGGCGGACTTCTGCTGGTGTCCGATCTGATCTGTCATGCCAATCCGAAGATCGAAGCCCTGTTCAAAGTCAGACAGGAGGCTTTTCTACGGGACGCGCTGGGCGATGCCGAGGCGGAACGGATCATGCGGTCCATCGCCGAAAGCGATACGCCGTCCCCGCTGGAATTCCAGTTCGACTGTCTGCGGCAGCTCGGTTTCCGCGAAGTCGCCCTGCTGCACAAAAATCTCGTCTTTGCCGCTTATTACGCACTGAAATGAGCTGTTTTCCCCAGTCATACGCCCGATAGGCTGCCGCATCCGTTTCCACCGTATCTGTTCGCGTCCATGGCTGCCGCCGTGATGTTCGGCGGTCTGCGGAAAATCGGTAAAAAACGCCCGGATGGACAAAACTTCTGGTTCAGATCCATCCGGGCGGATTACTGTTTTTTAAGGCGGGTTTATTTTTTCTCGAGCGGAATGACTTCCAGACCGTCGACCCACAAGGTGCCGGCCTGATGATACATGCCGACCCGGAATCCCAGCTTGGCAGCCGGACGCGGTTTCGTTTTGGCCGCGGCCTTCTTGAGATCATCGATCTTGACCAGACGCTCGAAATAATTCCAGTCGTAGGTTCCTTTGTAGATCTCGACCGCCGAAATCGTGTAAGAGACATTGCCGCCGTAACGGTCCATCGGCCACAATCCGATGAACGGAATGCCGTTGGGAGCCAGATTCTCATATTTGCACCAGCCGCGGACCAGCAGATCGTTTTTCAGGTCTTCGATTTTACCGAGGTCTCCAATCACCCGGAAATTGCCGTCTGCCGTTCCGTCGATCCGCAGTGCGCTGTTGCCGACCTTTTTGCAGTTCGTGTCGATACTGACCCGGTCACCGTATTTCTGCCAGTGTGCGATCCCCTTGCCGCCGGCTTGTTCGAAATCGCCGTTTTTCAGCAGATTTTTCGATGGATCGATGGGCTTGTATTCGCGCATCGGGTTCGGATCATTGACCAGCAGGACCCGGTCGAAGAGGACCGCGCAGGGTTTCTGCGAGCCTTCGACCCAGGGTTTCCCCTGGAATTTGGCGGAAACCCAGATATCGCGGTCTTCGCCCAGGATGCCGATGGTCGGCAGGTAGGTGCGGAAATGCCATAAGTTGTCATAATGAATGTAAAGCATGGCGAGGATCTTGATCCGGCCGAGCTTGTACCAATGGAATTTTTCATCCTGCGGAATATCGTCCTTCTGGAGTTCCAGCGAACTGCCTTTTCTCAGCGCGACGCTGTAGAAGCCCATGCGGTAGGGCAGCTTCTGGGGCACTTTGGGATTCCGGATGGCCATGCCGCAGACGGCATCGGGATCTTTGACCGCATTTTCGGTGCTGCGCTGCAGCTGGTTCCAATGCATGTCGATGACCTGGCAGTCTTTGAACCGATCCGGAATGGGAACCGGGAAATGCGAATAAAGATCAGCTTCGCCGATAAGCTTTTCTTCCATCTGGGCCCGCAGTTTCCGGTCGCGGGCGGTCCACATCCCGATCTGGGCCAGTCCGTTTTCACGGAACCGCCGGGAAATAGCCGGGATATCGGCTTTATACCCTTGCTTGAGCAGTTCGGAAAGACGAAGGAACATGGTCCGGTCGACGATCACCCGTTCGCATTTGACGTGGAGCAGGGATCTGGCATCATCGCGGACCGCTTTTTCGGCATCATCCAGCCAGCCGTTGACTTTATCGAAGAATTCCTTGTCCAGGAAAGAACGGTCTTCGCTCTGGCGTTTTTCCAGATATTCCAGATACTTCTGCATAAAGGGTGCGGCGGCGCCGTAATAGCCCTTCATGAAACGGTCATTGAGTTTGTCGATGTCCTGCGTCGGATCATCCAGCATCTTCAGGCCGAGATAATGCTGCTGAACGGCAAAGCTCCGGGACATCATGTCTTCATTTTCACCGAAGTAACTGTAAACGCCGTTCTTTACGCAGAAACGGATCTCTTCGGCAATTTCCCTGCGGGGTTTCACAAAGGGATAAAGATAACCGGTATAGATCCGCCAGTAGGACCAGATGGATTTTTTGGAAACGAATTTGCTCCAGGTTTCCAGCTCCTTGCCGTTGGGCGTGCCGGGGATCAGGGGATGATACAGTTTGGCATCGCAATAGCGGATCATGACATTGTCTTCCGCCTTGATGGTTTTGGGAGGCTTCTGCGTATAGGAATAGGCAAAAGTCTGGAGGACGACGTCCGGATATTTTTCTTTAACTCCGCGCGCCATATAATTGACGAAATCCAGGTTGGGACCGGCATAGGAACCTTCCCTTTCCGCCAGTTCCTTGCAGCCCTGGCACCAGCATTCGCCGCCGCTGGGACCGTCGGACTGACTCAGGTCATAGATCTTGGGGACCATGTAGGCAGGTTTCCCCTTGAACTTTTCGCGGTCTTTTTCAATGTATTTCAACAGTTCTGCCAGAACGATCCGGCGGACTTCCGGATTGGTCATGCAGAGTGTGTAGCATTCGCCGCCGCTGATCCGGGGACCGAAAAGTTTCGGATTTTTGGCGGCTTTGACCGCTTTGACGTAAAAATCGAATGTATGACAATCGTTGGGACTGCCGATTCGCATGCTGAGATTGAACGCCGCATGGTAGTTTTCCTTGTTGCGCATGCGCCACGTCCAATCCACAGACGGGATGCCGACATAGATCTCCCGGCGCATGATCGCCGGCTGGCCTTTTTCATTGATCTCAGGGAGTTTCCAGCCTGGTTTTTTCGGAATGATCTCGACATCCGGAGCCAGCCAGGCGCAGCCTGCGTATTTTTCCAGAAACGTATAGACCCCGTAAACCATCCCCGGCGCGCCGCGTCCGGAAATGTAAAGTTTTCCATCCCGGAACGCAAACTGCCATTGCTGTTTTTCCAGTTTCGGATCGTTGACGAGAACAATGTCGCCGGCCTGCGCAGCCGCGGCGGATTCTTTCGTCTGGAAAGTCTGCCCGGATACTTCGGTCAGACACCGGGCCAGATCCCCGGCTGCGAATTTTACCGCAGGATCCGAGCCTTTATCAAAATGGATATCGGCGGCGGCAAGCAGACCGGCTGCCCACATGAGAAAACACGATACAAACAACTTCTTCATAATGAATCCTCCTTTTCAAATCAGCGATTGATGACCCAAAATTCATCGGTGTCCCGGTATTGCGATCTCAGCAAGGGAGTCACATGACCGTCGACATAAAGGACGTTGGCGCTTAAACTGTGACGGAACGCCATAGCCGTGATGTCATTATATGAGGTGCCGCTGGTCACGCCGATCAGCACGCGGCCGCGCCAGATGAACCAGCTCGTATATCCTTCGGAAATATGAAACAGCTTGGATGGCTGTTTCACGCGGATGATTTTCTGCATCCCGGCCAAGTTGAAGTTTTTACCGCTGCGGGCCAGAAAATTGGAATTCATGGTGTAGGATATGTAGGAGGTTTTTTCAAGGTCGGGACAGGTGAATCGGGAAAGTCTGCTTCCGATCGGCTGCGTTTTGTTCGGCGGCGGCTTGGGCAGATAAGGATTCAGATAGAGCCGGTCGGTATTGGGGTCGATACAGCTGGTATGGAAGGTCCACCAGTCGGAATCGGTCCAGCTCCCTGTGGAATAAGGGGTCGGCATTGAGGCCGGCATGATCCAGTCATTGTTGTCGGAAGTATATTGCTGACAGCCGGTGCCTAGATGTTTCAGGGTGTTGGTACACGAAATTGCATGAGCTTTCAGCTTGGCCTTGTTCAGCGCCGGCAGCAGCATCGCGGCCAGAATTGCAATGATCGCAATCACGACCAGGAGCTCGATAAGTGTAAATACTGCGACGGATGGTTGATGGGTTGGTTGTGCCTTTTTCATACTTGGTCCTCCTTTTTTTGGTTTTGTTTAATGGTTTCTGTAAAACCTTCAATTTATATTCAAAAATCAGCATTTTTTACTGATTTTCAACGATCAAAATCCTCCGCCAGTTGTCTATCATTTATCCGACTAAAAACAAATAACATAC
>JAZUCR010000304.1:0-3074 GCA_045639225.1 Victivallales bacterium | reverse complement strand
CCTCGAACGCCTGATGATACGTCCGCCAGCCATGCAGTGCGGCCGTCAGGACCAGCAAGAACAATGCGCCGCAGAGGCCGATGAAAACATTGCCGTACCGGGTGTAAAAAGACGGTTCGGGAAAATTACGGTAAGAGAGTTTCATTATGCTGCAGCCGCGTTTCTACAGACCGGGATCGGGCCGTCCGTCCGCAGTCCGGAACACGGATCGCGTGACGCCGGGTGCACACTGAATACCTTCGTAAAGATCACAAAATAATCCGGCGTAAAAGCAAGGAGAAAGATTGACGATGGACAAGACAGTATTGAGAGACAAAGTCTATGGAGGCTGGTTTGGGAAATGCCTGGGCGGTGCGGTCGATAGCCGCATGAAGCGCCGCTTGTAAACAGCGACATGATGCAGAACCGCGAACTGATACGGAGGATACACCGTGGGTCTGCCTTTTCCCCTCAGTTCAGGCAAAGAATTCTTTCAATTCCTTCAACCGCCGTTCCGCCTGATGACGTCCCAGCTCGTAAGTCTTTTGCAGCAAATCCGGGTCGCGGGTGATCCGTTTTATCGGCAGCGGCGATTCCGGACGCAACAGCAGGACCCGGCCGGCCGCTGCCTGTTCTTCGACATACCGGACCGTTTCATTGTATTTTTCATGACGGTGTTCCATGGCTTGCAGCAAACGGGGATATTTCCGATAAACGAGACGGAGCAGCGGCATGGCCGCGGACGGCTTTTTCAGATAGCCCTCCGGCTGAGTCAGAATCACCAGATTTTTATCATAACCGATCTGCTCGAAAAAACGCAGCGGAATGGAATCCGCCATGGCACCGTCGAGATATCGCCCGCCGTCGATGTTGACGATCCGCGAAACCAGCGGCATGGAGCCGGACGCCCGCATCCATTCGAAACACTCCGGATCGGCTTGCGGACAGCGATGGTATACAGCCTCACCGGTCAGAACATCCGTGCATACCAGATAAAATTCCATCGGATCGGCCTCGAAGGCGGCGCAATCGAAGGGATCGAGTTTATCCGGCAGTTCATGATAACAGAAAACGGCGCCGAAAAGATCGCCGGTCCGGAACCAGGAACGCCACGAGCAATAACGCAGATCGCGGCAGTATTTTTTGTTGTAGCGGAGAACGCGTCCGATCTGGCCGGATTTGTAATTGCAGCCGAAAGCGGCGCCGGCGGAAACCCCGATCAGGCCGTCCGCCCGGATCTGATTTTCCATCATCACATCCAGTATCCCGGCCGAAAACAGGCCGCGCATCGCTCCGCCCTCGAGCACCATTCCGTTTTTTCCCATCGATCGGCTCCATTGTTGCTGCTGATCGTAATATACCGCATTAGCCGAGAAATGCAATTTTTTTGACGGCATACTCTTTTTTTTTCAAAACCGTGTGCTATATTGTTTTGTAAACAGGAGGAGTTATGAACAGGATAACCATTGTAATATTGCTTGCCGCAGGACTGTTTTTTTCAGCTGCGGGAGATGACTTCGAAGATTTCATCCAGGTCTGCGCAAAAATCTCCGCGAACTACAACCGCGGGATCCGTGCCAAGGGGACCCGGTTCGACAAGGAATATCAGATGAATCTGGACCACATGAAAGCACTGAGTCAAAAGGTCCAGCCGGTTATCCAGCGGCTGGGAATCGGCCAGGATATCGATTTGACTTCGATGGCCTCGGAACTGGAACAGATCTATCTGGGCAATCAAGACCAGACCAATCAAAAAACGAACAATCAAAAAAAGAACCCCAAAAGATCGATCGAAAAACTCAGTTCGTTTTCGGAATCGCCGGAAAGTTTGCTGAAAGTTCTGACCGCCGACGTGAAAGCGCTGCGGAAAATGGAATTCACCACGGAAAACGGCGGCTCCATCAAATCGTCGCTGGAAACCAAACGCCGGCTGCTGGAGTTCCGGCGGCTGGTCGATTTTTTCCGGCAGAATTACACCAAGCTCTACAAGAATTCGAAAAAAGATGTTTCACTGGAGCGGCTGTTCCAGCGCCGGATGCGCCGCATGGCCGCATTGTCGGCCGATCTGATGCGGATTGCCAGAAAAAACAATCCGGACACACAGTCCAAAAACAATCTTCAGTCTGAAACCGACGAACTGATGAAAAATTACGAAGCCTGGCAGGAACTGAAACAGAAAAGTGCAGCCAGGAGCAGCAAAGGGGGACGGCGGAATCCGAAAAACCAGAAGCGTCTCGACGGGCTGAACACCGTATCGGCGCTGCAGACCGAGATCAACGTCAGTCTGAGAAATATCAATGATCAGCTGGTGCAGTGGGAACAGTCCGGATTCAAAAGCGACGGGTTCATCGTGAAGGACCGTAAAAGCCAGCCCGATGATTCCGATCCTGCCGCGGTCATGATGAAACCGGATGAAAAAAACAAAAATTATTCTGCCATGAATGAAAAAGCTCTGACCTCACTGCTCGAAAAACGCCGCCGGGAGATCATCAGAAGCAACCGTTCACTGGACGGCTTCGACCGGGATGCCGAACGGCAATTTCTGCTGACGCTCTCTCGCGAAGACAAGCGCAGTTACAACGAATTCCAGCGGAACTTCCAGCAGCAGGGTTATTCTTCCGAACAGGCGACCCGCAACGCGGTGCTGAAGATCCATACCCGGATCCAGATGGAAGGCAAGCCGCTGCCCGCCAAGGAAATGATCCGGATGCTTCAGGCGCTCGACAAGGACGAAGAACGCCGCCGGGAAAAAAACAAAGTGGAGTTCAAGCTGGAATCATCCAGACATGAAGACCGTTGAGAACAGACGGTAAATCCGGCGGAACAGTCAATCGGCTTTCCCCGGATATTTTGTTATTATCAAACCGGGAACGGAAAATTACGCGGATTTTATGTTGAGAAGTTGACAAACCGGTTCTTCTGCTGTATTTTACCGGCTCAATGCAACAAATTCGGAGATGAATCATGAATAAAACACCTGATGCGGATCATAGTGCTTTGCCTTTTCAGCTTCCTGCGGCAAAAATTGCCGAAATATTGTTCTGGCTGCTGGCCGTCCTCCTGCTGTTCCTGAACTTGGGGATCGGCGGCCTGCG
>JAZUCR010000303.1:0-12750 GCA_045639225.1 Victivallales bacterium | reverse complement strand
ATCATCAGCCGGCCCGAATAAGCCGCTTCCAAAGGAGAGTGAATCATGATTCAGATGCAGTCAAGCATGGAAGTGGCAGACAATTCCGGAGCCAAACGGATTGTCGCCATTACTATTCTCGGTCAGAAAAGACGCTATGCCAAGATCGGTGATATCGTTACCGCTTCCGTCAAAGAAGCGATCCCCGGCGGCGGCGTCAAAAAAGGCGATGTGGTCAAAGCGGTGATCGTGAGAACGGCCGCCAAGATCGCGCGTCCCGACGGATCCTATCTTCGTTTCGACCGCAATTCCGCGGTGCTGATCGACGATGAGAAGAATCCGCGCGGAACCCGTATTTTCGGCCCTGTGGCCCGTGAACTTCGTGAAAAGAATTTCATGAAAATTATTTCCCTGGCTCCGGAGGTGCTGTGATGTTTTCCGAAAAATGCGCTAAAAACTATCACGTTAAAAAAGGCGACACCGTTGAAGTCATCAGCGGCGAATGGAAAAAAGAAACCGGCAAGATCGTTGCCGTTCTGAAAAAGAAAGACCGCGTTGTCCTCGAAATGCAGGGAATTCCCCAGGATAAGCTTTCCGCCCGTCTCGGCAAAAGGACCCTGAAGAAATCCCAGGCCAATCCGAAAGGCGGACTCGTCGACCGTGCGGTCTCCGTCCATGTGTCAAACGTCAGAAAAAAAGACTGACACGAACATACTGAGATCGGAGTAAATCAACTATGGCAGACATGAAAAAGAAGTACAACGAGGAAGTTGTACCGGCCCTGATGAAAAAAATGGGCTACAAAAATGTGATGCAGGTTCCCAAACTGAAAAAGATCGTTCTCAGCATGGGTATCGGCACCAAGATGGAAAAGGATGCTTTCACCGAAGGCAAGAATATTCTCGCCGCCATTTCGGGTCAGCTTCCGGTCATTACCAAGGCGAAAAAGAACGTTGCGAACTTCAAACTGCGCGTCGGACAGCCCGTCGGTGTGATGGTCACGCTCCGCAGCAGCCGCATGTATGAATTTCTGGACCGTTTTGTCCATAACGCCCTTCCGCGTATCCGCGACTTCCGCGGTGTGCCCAAGAGAGGTTTCGACAAAGTCGGTGATTACAACATGGGTATCCAGGATGTCTCGGTTTTCACGGAAATCGATATGGAAAAACTGAAATATCCGATGGGTCTCAACATCACGATCGTCACCAGTGCGCAGACCGATGCCGAGGCAAAAGAGCTGCTCACGATGATGGAAGTGCCGTTCGCGCGCTAACAGGAGAATGTGAAATATGGCTAAAAAATGTCTTATCGCCAAGCAGAAGCGCGTTGCTAAATTTTCCAGCCGGAAATACAACCGCTGTCAGGCTTGTGGTCGGCCCAGAGCTTATATGGGCAAATTCAAACTTTGCAGACTGTGCTTCCGGGAAATGGCTCTGACGGGTCAGATCCCCGGCGTGGTCAAGGCAAGCTGGTAATCAGGAAGGTGGTAATATTATGAGCATGCAGGATCCTATTTCCGATATGTTGACCCGCCTCCGCAACGGCTATATGTCCAAGCAGAAGGAAGTCGCCATCCCCTCTTCCAAACTCAAAGTGGCTATCGCCCAGGTTCTGGAACAGGAAGGATACATCAAAGGTTTTCGTGTCGACGGTGATGTCAAGAAGACTCTCGTCGTCGAGATGAAATACTTCAACCGCCGCTCCGTCGTCGAGGGTATCGAAAGAGTGTCCAAACCGTCCTGCAGACTTTACTGCGGATGCAAGGACATTCCGAAAGTGAAAGACGGACTGGGACTCGCCATTCTCTCGACCCCGAAGGGAATTTTGAGCGGCGCTGATGCCGAAAAACAGAATGTGGGCGGAGAAATTCTCTGCTACGTTTGGTAAGTGAGGTAAGAATATGTCACGTATCGGCATGAAACCCGTTCCCGTTGCGGCGGGAGTCAAAGTCACCGTCAACGGCAAGGAAGTCGTTACCGAAGGCAAGCTCGGCAAAATGAGCGTTACCCTCCCGGAAGCCATCTCCGCCGTCGTCGAAGGCAATGAGGTCAAAGTCAGCCGCGTTTCCGACGAAGGAAACAACAAAGCGCTGCACGGTCTGTTCCGCAGTCTGATCAAGAATAACATCATCGGCGTCAGCGAAGGCTACAAGAAAGAGCTTCAGATCGTCGGCGTCGGCTACAAAGCCGTTCTCGCCGGAACCAAGCTCACCCTCAGCCTCGGTTATTCCCATGATATCGTCTATCCGGTCCCGGAAGGCATCAAGATCCAGATCACCGATGCCACCAAGCTGCTGATCTCCGGTATCGACAAGCAGCTGGTCGGTGAAGTTGCGGCCAGTATCCGCAAGTTCAAAAAGCCGGAACCCTACAAAGGCAAGGGCGTCCGCTATTCCGATGAGCATGTGGTCATCAAACCCGGTAAGACCAATCAGTAATCATTGAAAGAGGCTATTATGTATAAAACAGCGAAAGAAAAAAGAGTCCGGCGGCACATGCGCCTTCGTCAGAAGGTGAAAGGCACTGCCAGCCGTCCGCGTCTCGCAGTCAGTTTCACCGCCAATAACATGTATGTGCAGTTTATTGACGATGAAGCCGGTCATACGCTTGCCTCCATGTCCACCCTTTCCGCGGCTTTCAAGGCGTTGAATCTGAAACGCAATGTCGCCGCCGCGCAGGGCCTGGGCAAGCTGGCTGCTGAAAAGGCAAAAGAAGCAGGCATTTCCGAAGTCGTGTTCGACCGCGGCGGTCTGCAGTATCACGGCAAAGTCAAAGCGCTGGCGGAAGCCGCCCGCGAAGCCGGATTAAAATTCTGAGGAGCGACTGAGTATGGATAAAGAAGAAATCAAGAAAGAAAAGGCCGCGCCTGCCGAAAAGCCTGAAAAGGCCGAAAAAGCTGATAAAGCTGAAAAGCAGGTCAACTATCAGGCTCCGGCTGCCGAGGAATTCGGCGAAGTAGTTCTGAGCATCAACCGCTGCTCCAAAGTCGTGAAGGGCGGCCGTAACTTCAGTTTCGGCGCTCTGGTGGTCGTTGGAGACCGCAAAGGCAAAGTCGGTTACGGCTACGGCAAGGCCAACGAAGTCGCGGACGCCATCCGCAAGGGCGGCGAAGCGGCCAAGAAGAACATGGTCACCGTTCCCCGCCGCGGCACCACGATCCCGCATTCGGTCATCGCCAAGTTCTCCGGTTCGAAAGTCCTGATCCGTCCGGCCTCCGAAGGAACCGGATTGATCGCGGGCAGCACCCTGCGTGCCGTCCTCGGTCTCGCCGGCGTGGTCGACGTTCTGACGAAATCCCTGGGTTCCAGCAATCCGTCGAATCTGGTGAAAGCCGCCTTCAAGGCGATCGCCCAGATGAATTCGAAGGCCCAGATCCAGGAAAAACTCGGAAAAAATTAATTGCGAAAGTGAGTCAATATCATGAAACTGCATGAATTATCCACGGCTCCGGGTTCCAGAAAGCGCAGAATGCGCGTTGGACGCGGCGACGGTTCGAATTGGGGCGGCACTGCCGGCCGCGGTCATAAGGGTCAGAGATCCCGTTCCGGCGCTTCCATTCGGCATCATTTCGAAGGCGGTCAGACTCCGACGTTCCGCCGTCTGCCCAAAGTAGGCTTCAAACGCCCCTACGTCAAAGTGATTTTCAATGTGGTGAATGTCGCCGCGCTGGAAAAAGCTTTCGAAGCGGGTGCGGAAGTCGATGCCAATGCCATGCGCATGGCCGGCGTTCTGGGCAAATCCAAAGCTCCGCTGAAGATTCTCGGGGAAGGAGAAATCACCAAGGCTCTCAAAGTGAAAGCCGATTATTTCTCCGCCGCGGCCAAAGAGAAGATCGAAAAGGCCGGCGGTTCCTGCGAAGTCGTTGCCGCCAAGTAATCATCAGTATGGCGCAACGCGCCGGGAAAGAGGTTCAATAAATGTTCAAAGCATTTATAAATGCATTCAAGGTCAAGGAATTGCGCGACCGTATCCTGTTCACCATGGGGTTGATTATCCTGTGCCGGGTGGCTGCCAATATTCCTTGCCCCGGCGTTGACATGGCTAATCTCGATAAATATTTCACCCAGCTCGGCACCGAATCGCAGGCGGCCGGACAGTTCCTCGGAATGTTCGACCTGTTCAGCGGCGGCGCCCTGCAGAAGTTCGCGATCGGCGCGCTCGGCATCATGCCTTACATCTCCGCGTCCATCATCATGCAGCTTCTCGTGCCGGTCGTTCCGTCTCTGGAAAAACTCCAGCGCGAGGGTGAAGTCGGTCATGCCAAAATCAATCAGTACACCCGTTACCTGACGATCGTCATCTGCATGATCCAGGGCGCCATGGCCGCAGTTGCCATGACCAACCCGTCCCGCCTGGGACTCCCCTCGCCCGCCCTTCCGCTGGTGATGAATCCCGGCACCGGGTTCATCATCATGTCCATGATCATCCTGACCGCCGGCACCATGGTGCTGGTCTGGCTCGGTGAACGGATTACTGAACGGGGTATCGGAAACGGTGTCTCCATTATCATCACGGCCAACATCATCGAACGTCTTCCCCAGGCGGTCATGGGCGTCGTCGAAATGATGCAGGGCGGTTTCTCCTCCTCCGGAACCCGGTTCCGGCTGGTCCATGTGCTGCTCCTCTTCATCATCTTCGCCGTCGTCACCGCCTTGACGATCCTGCTCACGCAGGGACAGCGGAAAGTGCCCATCCAGATGGCGAAACGCATTCAGGGCAACAAGATTTCCGGCGGCACCACCTATATGCCGCTGAAAGTCAATTTCCCGGGCGTCATGCCGATCATCTTTGCGGGAGCGATCCTGATCTTCCCGCCGGTGATTCTGCAGGCCATTCCGCCGCTTCGCTTCCTCGGGGTCTATTTCTCGCACGACAGCTATTCCTATATGTGCATCTACGGGCTGCTCATTCTGGCGTTCTCCTATTTCTGGGTCGCCAACATGTTCAATCCGGTTCAGATTTCCGACAATCTGAAAAAGGAAGGCGCATATATCCCGGGCATCCGTCCGGGCAAGCCCACTGCGGATTTCCTCGACAGCACGATGACCAGAGTCACCTTCGCCGGCGCGATTTTCCTGACCGGTCTGGCGGTGTTCCCGATGCTTCTCACCAAATGGCTGAAAATCCCGTATGATATCGCGTCATTCTTCGGCGGGACCAGTCTGCTGATCATTGTCGGTGTCACGATCGACACGCTCAGTCAGCTGGAATCGCATCTGGTGATGCGGCATTATGAAGGATTCCTCCAGAGAGGCCGTCTGAAAGGCCGCCGCGGCTGATTCTTTCATCAACCCGTGTTCCAACCCGTCTCGCTTCGGCAGACGGGTTTTTTGTTGCTGTAAGCCCCGTTTCCGGAAAAAGGGATGACCCGCCACAGGTGACAGGAACCGCAGAGTGCCTGCGTCTCATTGCTCTCGGTCTCATCGGCAGTCCGCCATGCTGGAGAGAGCGCGATTTCCCAATAAGACCTATAAGTCCAATAAGACCTATAGGACTAAACTCAGCGGAAAGAGCCTGAAGATGCAGTTCACGGGACCGGCTTTCAAGCCGGGATCATTTCCGGATTTCTTCCAATTTCAAATCGTCGAACCAGACCGTGCCGGTCGCTTTCCGGAGAGTCAGCCTCAGATAGGAAACTTTTCTGTCATTCTTGACCGGCGTCGTGAAAATCCATCCCTGGCGGGTCCACGGCATGGTGCCAAAATACCAGTTCGTGGGATACCACTGATTCACCGGCGAAGCGATATTGACCACCGCGCCGCCGAATTTATCATGTTTTTTCACATTGTCCATCTTGATCTGGAAGGTCAATTTATAGGTCGCGCCCGGCTTGAGCTGAGGTTTGAAAAAGTAAGTGACTCCGGCGGTCTGTCTGCCGTCTTTCAGACTGATTTTCAAAGACTGTCCGCCTTTGCGGAACGTGGTCGGATCGAGGGAAACAGATCCCGAATCGGCTTCCTGTTTTCCCGTGAACCACACTTTGCCGAAAATGCGTCCCTGCCGGGGTGCCGCAAAATCCGCATTTTTCAGCAGATTCCCGTCTTCCGGAAGACGGTCGGCGAAGATGAGGGTCCCGTAATTTTCGACATCATGAAATCCTTTGATGTAAGCCGACCAGGAGAAGATTTCCTGTTTGGATTTCAAAGACCGGAACCGACCTGCATTGAAGACGAAATTGCTGCCGTTCACCTTGCCCAGATCGGCCAGAGGGATCGCGCAATACACCGTCCACCCCTGGTCCGTGACCTCGGTCCGGATTTTCGGATCGGCGTTCCATTTGACATCCACGTATTTATTCGAATTGGTTCTCCGGGCATCATAGAGTTCGCCTTTGGAATTGATGATGAAATGGAAATAACGGTTGCGGTCGCCGGAGGGATTCAGGAACAGTTCGACCACGGAATCCTGCCACAACTCGGGGTTGTCCCGGCCGGAACGCTGCGTGATCATCTCATTCAGGCGGTTTTCCCCGCAGTCCGCCCGGAAATACAGATTTTTGCTGTCGCGCAGAATCCGGAAGGAGGTCCGCACCTCGGATGAATCGGGCTTATAGGGAACCATGAACGCTTTCGGCGCCGATTTCCATTGTTCCTCGGTCGGAGTTCCGGAAACCGGCAGGACCGGGTATTTCCAGTCGGATATGGCGGACCTCGTGGCGAAGTATTTGGCGGAACCGGCCTTGATCTGTCCCACCAGATGACGGCCGAAATACTGGATCCGCTTGACCGCATCGGGATCGTTTTTCGCCAGCTTCAAAGCTTCCGCGATCCGGTCATCGAAACGCTTGAGCAGTTCCGGCGAATAGAGCTGTTCCCAGACCTCGTAATCGCTCGGCGGCACGCTGTCGAATCCCAGCGGCGTCTCGACTGTCCGTCCGGCGATTTTCCCTGCCCAGATATCTTCCATCGTCTCGAAAATATCGGACATGGGTTTGGCGCCCTTGCCGAACATCAGCGTGTAGAATTCATTCAGCAGCTCGTCGGCGGAAACCGAATTGTTCCACGCGACTTTGGAAAACGCGTAATAGTTGAGGAAACTGAAGATCCAATGATCGGTTTCCGATTCCATGAAAGAGCCGCAGAGTTCATTGCGGTTCCGGCTGAAATACCCGATAATCGCGCGGGGCGTGGACGGCGGCACATTGGGCAGTTCCAGCCCGCCGTATTTGTAGACCGCACTCCAGGTCCAGGGTTTGAAACCGAGCTTCTTATGCCAGTCCGCGACCCGTTTGTCCTGCGAACGGCGCATGGAGGGATTCCGGTCGGCCCAGGGCCCCCTGGCTGAAATCATCACCAGCAGATTGTCCGGCAGTTCACGCTCGGGGACATCGCAGTAATGAGCGTAGGCCAGTGCGGTCACAAAACCTTTGACCCCGTTCTTTTTCAGCCGATTGGAGATATCGATGATCAGATCCCACACCAGGTCTTTGGGCTTGAATTTTCTGCAGTTCGGGCAGCAGCAGTCCCGGAAGTGGTCTTTGGGCATGATATTGAAGAAACCCGGCCGGGCGATGCTCGCATCCCAGCGGGTCAGACCTCTGGACGCGGCGCTCTTTCCGGTCAGCCATGCCTCGGCGTCCTTATACAGTTCGTTCCGGAAATCGGGATTGGTCAGGCAGAGGTTGCCGTAGAGGCTGCTGCCCTTGTCGAGGTAGCGCTCTCCGGTCGGGGAAACGGCAAAGAAATCCGGTCTGGTTTTGGCGAAACGCTGCGGATATTCGAGCCGTTCGAGGCTGTGGCAGACGGGGACATAGAAACTTTCATAGCGCATCTGCAGTCCGTGCCGCCAGATTTCGTCCTTGGCATTGCCGCCGGGAAACCATTTGGCCGGCGCTCCGGCAAAGATCCGGCGCCGGGAGAAATCCGGACGGTCGAAGATATCCGTTTCCGGCAGCGCCAGTTCCCGGTGTTTCGGGATTACGGTGCCGATCTCGCCCGGAAAATAAAAACGGATCCCGGCAAAGCGTTCCAGAAAATCATAAACGCCGAACAGGGTGCCGCGGTCGCCGTCGATGCCCCCTCGCCCGAATTTCTTCCGGCAATCTTTTCCGGCGATGAAAATGCGGTCGTTCCCGGCGCTCCGGATGATGAAACTTTCGCTCGGCATCTTTTCCGGATCGATCCCCAGTTTGCGCAGTTCCGCATGGTCTCCGACAAAGATCGCAGTTTCCCCCTTGACCGCCTCGGATCTGAGCTCGACTTTTCCCCCGAGCGCGGCCGAAAGATATTTCTGCAGGGTTTCCGCCGCCAGCCGGGTGACGGACGGCGCTTTCGGGGCCAGGATGATCCCCGCGCAGATCTTGCCGTTACGGCTCAGCGGGATGATTTTCTCCGTTCCCGTTTTGATTTTCCGGGCGGGGGGATTTTCCGCCAGAGCCAGTTTCGCAGCTTCCGCATCGCCGTATGCTTCAGTTACCGTCGAGGCCAGCAGCAGCGCCGGCAGAGTCAGGATCAGCAGCCGTTTCATAATTTCTCCTCTTCTTGATAATTTTGCAGTTACCGGTCTTCCATCAATTTGACCTTGCCGTAGATATCCTTCAGGTTTTTCGGGGCTACATTGCCGGAAAAAAGCAGGAAATTGGCATAGTCGCTGTGCCGGAAATGGACACTCGAATCGGCAGCGGCTGTCGTTTTAAACGGCCAGGCATTAACGGAAAAACTGACAAAATTATGATTCGGTCGTCTTCCGTCGCCCATAATCGCGACCTGAGAAGGAAGCTTGACCCGCGACAGTCTGCTCAGTCTTTCGATCCAACGCTGATCCGGAAAAACTCCACGGGGTGTGGCATAATAATTCTGTCCATAGGAAAACCAGTAATTGGTGACATCTCCGGCTTTTATGCGGGGATCATCTGCCGGGCAGAGGACAACGGGAGCCTTGCGGTAGGCATTTACCTCGCGTTTGGTTGCATGGAGCGGCAGATTGAGATAGGTTGCCAGATCATACCACAGCTCCCGATTCTGAATGAAGCGGGGCATCCAGTCATTGTTGTCATTGGCGTAGGAATGAAATCCCAGGCCGATCTGTTTGAAATTGCTCAGGCAGGACATCGCTTTGGCTTTGGCGCGGACCTTGCTTAATGCGGGCAGGAGCATCCCCGCCAGAATCGCGATGATCGCAATCACAACGAGAAGCTCTATGAGCGTAAAACTGCGCTTACGCTCCAATGATGAATGATGAATAATGAGAGATGGTAATTTGTTCATAGCAACCTTCCTGTTTTGTAATTATCGGTTAGATAGTTCCGTGACTTATTTCCTCGGCAAGGGGTTTATTCCTGACCTCATATCGTTTCTCCGAAAACGAACTCCATGGGAATTCTGTGTATCCGATACTTGGTATCATGTGAAATAAGCAGATCGGCCGCGACCTTGCCCAGATCCTCCGGCCGGATCGAAATACTGCTCAGTTTCGGCGAAAAATCCGTTGCGATCCGGGTGCCGTAAAAACTGACCACACCGATCTGCTCCGGTACCTTCAGATCCAATTCATCCAGCAGAAGGATGATATTCCTGGCAATGTAATCCGAAGAAGCCAGGATCGCGATGCGTTTGCCGGGAAACTTGGCCAGTGCCTCCCGGAGAAGTCCTTTCTCCTGCACCAGGGGGACCTGGTTGAATTCGACGATGTTCAGGGCATTTTCCTGTTCGACCAGCTTCTGGTAGAACTGATGCTGCTGGTTCGCTTCATAACGGGCGGGATGGACATCCTCGCAGCAGATGAACGCATTGTAGCCCATGCGCTTGAGGATATCGAGCATGGTATGGTAAGCCGGGATCGGGTCCATCACTACGGAATGGACATCGGGCAGTTTGCACGCCCGCCCGATCACCACGACCGGAAGTTTGGTCTGGCTGCGGATTTCCTCCAGAATTTCATCCGGGATGAAATAATCGGCGATGAATCCGATATTCTGTTTCGGCACCATCAGTGCTTCCTTCAGCGTCAAGGAGAAATCTCCGGCGCGGCGATAAATGGTTCTTGCGGCATTGACGGAAAAAAGCGAGGCGATGGACGAAGACGCGGCTTCCCGGGTGATCCCCGCAATGATCCGGTTGCCGTAAAACTCCGGAGTATCCGTCGAGATATGCCGGAACAGCAGCGTCAGAAACTGATATTGATCCCCGGCATTTTCCATCTTGCGGGAAACCGTATAATTGCTGCCCGGTTTATGCAGCAGAACGCCGCGTTTGGCGAGGAAATTCAGGGCATGGATGGCCGTGATCTGGCTGACATTGTAGATCCGGCTCAGATCCCGGGACGAAGGCACGTTCATGCCGGGGAGCAGGATTTCCTTCCGGATGTCGGTCAGGATTTTTTCCGCAATGATTCTGTATTGGAATTTCGCCATTTCTACCGCCTTTCTGGTTGCAATTTAAATTCTGTCTGATCCATTTTCAATCGTCATTTTTTTCCACGCCGGAAAAAGTCTCTTTTTTATCTTTTCAAAAAGTATTTCACTTTTTATAAAGCTATATCACCTGATATATATTTCAAGCTGAAATCATAAAAAACATGCAGATTTGAATAAAAACCGAAAGGGTATTATTCTGCCCTGCGTTTCGATCTGCAGATCAACAAAAAAACGCCGGTCCGGTGAATGGATCGGCGGTTGTTTCGTGCCTCGAAAAGAAGAATGTCAGCGGATCTTCAGAACCACGGTCTCGTAGCATGCGATCCGTTTCCGGACGGTGAGCACATCTCCGGAGAATGCCGTTTCGACCGGCTGCCAGACACCGTTATCGGCGAGGAGCTCGACCTTTTCCGGTGCGGCCGCACAGCGGATGTCCAGCTGTTTCAGCGGATCGAAGTTCAAATTGAAAACGGCAAGCACGGCCGAACCGTCCGTTTTCATCCGGGCGAGCATCATGATATTCTGCGGATCGAGGGCAGCGAACGGGAATTTCCTGCCGCCGACGCAGTCGAGCATTTTCAGCATCCACGCATGACGCGGTTCGTTATACATATCCCACGCCAGAACATCCATGTGGTAGGCCGAGGTGCAGACGGTTCCGCCGAGGCTGTTCCGATAGAGGACGGCGGCAGGCGCGACGATCTCATATTCGAGCGCACCGGCGAACGGCGAATCGTAGAAATCGGTCAGGACTTCGGCGGCGGGATCCGACACGGACAGCAGCGGCACACCGCATTTCCGGGCGGAGATCCGATATTGCTGACCGGTCGCGCGGTCGAGTTCGCCGCTGAAAACGAACGGCGTCAATTCGGCATGGACCCCGGTCAGGGCATCATAACCGCGGCGGCTCAGCGCCAGCGCGGCAGTGCCGTCGGCAAGGACCCGCCCGGACAGGATCGTGCGGATCTCCTCATCGGAGAGACGGTCGACGACCCCTTCCCCGGCAAGCGAAATGACGGACTCGCTCCTGCGGTCGAAGGAACAATAGAACGGAATGCCGAACGCGCCGAAGATCTTTGCCGCCCAGGAATTCTTTTCGACGAAACGTTCGCTGGTGTCCGTCGGATGCCAGTGCGGGAAGTTGCGGTGACAGGGGACGATCACGCCGGCAGGAACGGATTCGGCAGCCTCGGAAGCGAGCGCATCGTAATATCCGCGGTGTTCGGCAAGAATGTCGGTATAATTGCGTGAAATCGGATAATCGAGCCGGTGGGCGTTGACGAACCAGATTTTCGCCCCGTTCAGCCCGGACATGATGCTGCTGCACAGTTTGGCGTGAAAACTGATCGAGGCGCGGCTGTAAAGGTTGTGCGGGAAGGTGTCCGCTTCATCGAGGACGGTCGGGAAATCGGCATACGCTGCGCGGATCGCCTGGGTGGAAACGACTCTGCCGGGAAAATCCTTCGGGCTCTGTTCCAGGTATTGGCTGTTGGCCATGCGGAAGACGGGCGGATGTTTCCCCGCGATAGCTTTGCTGATCTCGCCGTGGGTGTGGATCTCCCAGCCCGCCATGCAGGTCCCCGCTGGGATGTCGGGATCGACCGAATCGATCGCTTTGCGGATCAGCGCGGCAACGCCGTTGACCGTATCGCGGCGGAGCCGTTCGAAGGTATTGAAAACGGGGTCGCCAACCTTGGAATTGCGGACAGCGTCGCGGAACTCGGCCTGGGTATAATTCGTGCCCGCGCGGCGGTTGAATTCCGCCGTATGGAGCGGACAGAAACATTCCGATCCCTTCGAGGAGAAAGTCCGGATATCGTCGTCGCCGAGGATGAACACCGGTTTTTCCTTCGCCAGCAGAGTCACATACTCGGTGATATATTCCTGAAAACCGGGGTCGAACGGACAGAAGCGGGTCTCATCGCCGTCGAGGTTGATCGCGCGGGTCCACGGTTCGATCTTTTCGGTCGGACGGATCCAGTGTCCAAGCACGCTCTGCAGCAGGACGCCGAGACGGACCGGCGAGCCCGCGAGCTCGGCTTTGAGCTTCCGGTAGCTGTCGATCAGGCACATCGATTTTCTGCGGGCGGGGAATCCTTCGGGATGAAAGGAGAGACTGTAAAGCACCGTATCGCTGCCGGTCCGCTGCTGATACTCGATCATGTCCCGAGCCAGCTGCTCCTCTTTTCCGGGTGAAAACGGCGCGATGTTGAAGAAACGGAATTTCTGTTCCATGATGAAATGATCCCTGTTATATTAACGGTTTCAGGCTAATATGTAAGCGCCCAGTGAGATACATGTCAGGGGGGCGGACGAATGCGGACCGGAAATTGAAAATTTATTTTGAGATGGGTTTCCAGAACGGAGGCAGGAGGGAATCGATCTGACTGGCCGGAGTGGAGGAGAGTCGCGGCAGAA